>NZ_JBFAMX010000043.1:0-37059 GCF_040659615.1 Nonomuraea sp. NPDC049784 | reverse complement strand
GGCCCGGCGGGCGGCTTGTCTTCGAGACGCGCGATCCGGCGCAGCGCGTGTGGGAGGAGTGGGCGGAGTGGACGCGCGAGACCACGTACCGCATGACGGACATCCCGGGCGTCGGCCACGTCGAGACCTGGGCCGAGCTGACGGACGTGAGCCTGCCGCTGGTGAGCTTCCGGGGTACGCACGTGTTCGCTGCGGACGGGGACGTACTGACCTCGGAATCGACACTTCGCTTCCGCGAACGTACGGAGATCGAGCGGGACTTGCACGAGCACGGCTTCGTCGTCGAGGAGGTACGCGACGCACCCGACCGGCCGGGCAGGGAGTTCGTGTTCGTGGCGCGGCGCGGTACCGCGGAGCCCGTCCCTCCCGGAATGTCCTAGGGAGCGTGCGCACCACACAGCGCCGAGCAGACGGGACTTTGAAGACACTCCCTGGGCCCAGTTGGTGAAGCGGCGCAGGACGTACTCGACCAGGCCCCCTCTCGAAGCACCGGGCTCCTTCGCCGAGCCGACCGGCGTGCTCAGTCCTCCCTGAGCGCGGGGAGGCCGGCGGCCAGCGCCTTGAGCGCGCGGCTAAGGGTGGGGAGGAAGACGGGACAGGTCGCGGCGATGTCGGGGTCCTGGGCGTACAGCTCGGCGAGGGCCGGCGAGGGGTTCGAGACGGGGTAGAGCACCCCGGCCAGGGCGCTGGCGGCGGAGACCAGCTCCACCCCTTCACTGCCCGTCAAGCCCGTCACCTGGGCGACGCGCGTGCCCAGGTCGGCGATGACGGCCAGGATGGCGCGCTTGAACGTGCGGGCCGCCTCGACGGACACGTTCTGCTCCAGGGAGGTCGAGGCGTGACTGATCAGGTCGCACAGGAGCGGCCGGTCCACGAGCGTCTCCGCGAGTGCCGTCACCGCGTCGTCCGAGACCTCGAGCCGGGCGATGACTGCTGCCGACCACTCCTGCCACTCCTCGGCGGCCAGGATGAGGTAGATCTCCTCGCGAGTCCCGAAATATCGCATGATGTTGGACTTCGCCAGCCCGACGGCCTCCGCGACCGCGCCCAGGCTGACGTTGCGCACCCCGGAGGCGATGGCGAGATCGCGGGCGGCGGCGAGGATCGCCTCGCGCCGCTGCTGCTTGTGCTCCGGCCGCCTGGCCCGGACGAATGCCCTCGTCATGTCACGCTCCAGCATACTGACCAAGCGTTTAGAGAATACCGTTCTCTTGTTAAGGGAACAGCGTTCTGTTAGCGTCGGCCTCCTACAGAGGGAGGAAGCGTGTGACCGAGATACGGATGCGGGTGAACGGCGTGGTCGAGTCCCTCGACATCGACCCGTGGGTGAGCCTGCTCGACGCCCTCCGCGACCACCTGGGGCTGACCAGCCCCAAGAAGGGCTGCGACCAGGGCGCGTGCGGTGCCTGCACGGTCCTCGCGGACGGCGTGCGGATCAACGCCTGCCTGGCTCTGGCCATGCAGTACGCGGACAAGGAGATCACCACGATCGAGGGGATCGCGAAGGACGGCGAGGACACGCACCCGATGCAGCAGGCGTTCGTGCGCCATGACGGGCTCCAGTGCGGCTACTGCACCTCGGGTCAGATCTGCTCGGCCGTCGCCATGCTGGCCGAGCACGCCGCGGGCATGCCCAGTTCCGTCACCCCGTACCGAGGCAGCACAGAGCTGACCGACGACGAGATCCGGGAGCGCATGAGCGGGAACCTGTGCCGCTGCGGCGCCTACAACGGCATCCTCGACGCCATCAGGGACGTCGCCGCCCAGGAGGCGCCATGAGGCCGTTCGCGTACGTGAAACCCCTGGACATCGCGGAGGCCGTGGAAGCGATCGGCCCCGGCGCGAAGTTCCTCGGCGGCGGCACGAACCTGGTCGACCTCATGCGCGAGGGCATCGAACGCCCGGAAACGGTGGTCGACATCACCGGGCTGCCGCTCGACGAGGTGGACGAGCTGCCCGGCGGCGGGCTGCGGATCGGCGCGCTGGTACGCAACAACGCCCTCGCCGCCGACCGAAGGGTCCGTGCCGCCTACCCGGTCCTGTCGCAGGCGATACTCGCCGGAGCCTCGCCCCAGCTGCGCAACATGGCCACCGTGGGCGGCAACCTGCTGCAACGCACCCGCTGCCGCTACTTCTACGACCAGGCGTACGCCTGCAACAAGCGGGAGCCGGGCGCCGGCTGCGACGCGCTCGGCGGGTTCACGCGCGGCCATGCCGTCCTGGGCGTGAGCGAGAGCTGCATCGCCACCCATCCCTCCGACATGTGCGTGGCGCTCGCCGCCCTGGACGCCACGGTCGAGGTCAGGAGCGTACGCGGGACGCGGCGGATCCCGCTGGCGGACTTCCACCTGCTGCCCGGCGACACCCCGGAGGTCGAGACCGCGCTGGCCGCGGACGAGCTGGTCACGGCGGTCGAGCTGCCGCCCGCGCCGGTCGCGGCCAACTCCCGTTACCGGAAGGTGCGCGACCGGGCGTCGTACGCGTTCGCCCTGGTCTCGGTCGCGGCGGCGCTGGAGGTGCGGGACGGGACCGTGACGGCGGCCCGCCTGGCGCTGGGCGGCGTCGCGGCCAAGCCGTGGCGCGCCCACGAGGCGGAGCGGACCCTGGTCGGCGGTCCGGCGACCGAGGAGGCGTTCGGCCGGGCGGCCGAGGCCGAACTGGTGCCCGCGACCGTCCGGCCGGGCAACGCGTTCAAGGTCGAGCTGGCCCGCGCCACGATCGTGGCCACGTTGAGGGAGCTTGCGGATGACTGAGAAGTACGTCGGCCGTCCCGTCGACCGGCTGGACGGCCGGGCCAAGACCACCGGGCAGGCGCGTTTCGCGGCCGAGCACCCGTACCCGGACCTCGCCCACGCCGCGCTCGTGCACGCCACGATCCCCCGAGGCCGCATCACCGCCATCGACACCGAAGCGGCGCGGGCCGTGAAAGGCGTGATCGACGTTCTCACGCACGAGAACGCCCCCGCCATGAAGCCCCCGCCCTCCCAGAGCCTGCTGAATCCCAGCACGATGGTCATCGGGACGTCGGTCAACTACCTGGCCACGGACGAGGTGCACTGGAACGGCCAGCCCGTGGCGGTCGTGGTGGCCGAGTCGCCCGAGGCGGCGCGGCACGCGGCGGACCTGGTGCGGCCCACGTACGAGGAACTGCCCGCCGTGGTGGACTTCGCGGCCGAGGAGCCCAACGCCACCCCGCAGAAGGGCAACGCGATGCAGCCGGCGGCGGACAAAGGGAACGCCGAGGCGGCGCTGGCGGCCGCGTCGGTCTCGGTGGACCTGCGCTTCACCACGCCACCGCACAACCACAACGCGATCGAGCCGCACGCGACGACCGCCGTGTGGGACGGGGACCGCCTGACCGTGCACGAGGGCACGCAGAGCATCGCGTGGCTGCGCAGCCACCTCGCGCAGCGGTTCGGCGTTCCCCAGGGGAACATCCGCGTGCTCTCCCCTTACGTGGGCGGCGGGTTCGGCGGCAAGGGCTCGGTGTGGGCGGGCACGCTGCTCGCCGTGCTGGCCGCCCGGGCCACCAAGCGCCCGGTACGGCTGGCGCTCACCCGGGCGGGCGTCTATCACACGGTCGGCGGCCGGACCCCGAGCACCCAGCGGGTCGCGCTGGGCGCGGACTCCGGCGGGAGGCTGACCGCGCTGATCCACACCAGCGTCGCCAGGACGGGCCGGGTCGGCGGCGGCCCCGAGCAGATCACCGCGGCCTCCCGGCACCTGTACGACTCCCCGAACATCCGCCTGCGCCAGAGCCTCGTCCAGCTCGACCTGGTCTCGAACACGTTCATGCGGGCCCCCGGCGAGTCCATCGGCACGTTCGCCCTGGAATCAGCCGTGGACGAGCTGGCCTGCGAGCTGGGCATGGACCCGATCGAGCTGCGGATGCGCAACGAGCCCGCGCGTAACCCGCTGGACGGCAAGCGGTTCGCGCACCGCATGCTGCGCGAGGCGTATGAGGTGGGGGCGGAGCGGTTCGGGTGGCGCGAGCGCGATCCGCGGCCCGGGTCGATGCGCGACGGGCGGTGGCTGGTCGGCATGGGCGTGGCGTCCGCGTACCACCCGGCGTTCCAGCTCCCGGCGAGCGTCACCGTGCGGCTGGGCGCGGACGGCGGGGTCGTGGTGCGGTGCGGCCTGCACGAGATCGGTGTGGGCGCGGCGACCGCGCAGGCGCAGATCGCCGCGGACGAACTGGGGATGCCGCTGGAGTCGGTACGCGTCGAGATCGGCGACTCCGAGTTGCCCGAGGGCCCGATGGCGGGCGGCTCGGGGCAGACGGCGAGCGTGGCGGCCGGCGTGGTGGAGGCCTGCCGCAAGCTGCGGCGTGCCGCGCTCGATCTGGCGCGGAAGTCGCCGGACTCCCCGTTGCGCGGCGTGACCGCTCCAGAGGCCCGGGACGGCGGGCTCTACCAGGGCTCCCGCGGGGAGACGTACGCGGCGATCCTGACCCGCGCCGGCCGCGACCATCTGGAGGCCGCGGCCGGGATGGGCATGCTCAGGTTCCTGGCGAAGACCGTCCGCGATCGCAGGCGCTGGGTGAAGGCCGCGTCCGGGGCGCAGTTCTGCGAGGTGCGGGTGGACCGGGACACGGGCGAGGTACGGGTGTCGCGCTGGGTGGGCGTGTTCGACGTCGGCACGGTGATCAACGCGAAGACGGTGGCGAGCCAGCTGCGCGGGGGCATCGTGATGGGCATCGGCCTGGCGCTGTCGGAGGAGACGCTGGTCGATCACCGCACCGGGCGGATCGTGAACGCGAGCCTGGCCGAGTACCACGTTCCCGTGCACGCCGACATCCCGCGCATCGACGTGCACTGGCTGGACGAGCCCGACCCGACGATGCCGCTGGGGCTGATCGGGGTGGGTGAGGTGGGCATCACGGGGGTCGGCGCGGCCGTCGCGAACGCCGTGCGCCACGCCACGGGGAAACGGGTCCGTGACCTGCCGATCACGCTCGATAAGCTGCTTCCTCTCTGAGTGCCAAGGAGGCGATCATGTCCCGTCCGCCGGTCCCGCCGTTCACCGAGGAGAGCGCCCGCGTCAAGGTGCAGGCCGCCGAGGACGCCTGGAACACGTGCGACCCCGACAAGGTCGCACTCGCCTACACGGAGGACTCGGTGTGGCGCAACCGCGGCGAGTTCCTGACCGGCCGTGACGAGATCAGGGCCTTCCTGCGCCGCAAGTGGGACAGGGAGCTGGACTACGCCCTGCGCAAGGAGCTGTGGGGCGTGCTCGGCGACCGCATCGCGGTCCGCTTCCAGTACGAGTCACGCGACGTCACCGGGCAGTGGTGGCGCAGCTACGGCAACGAGCAGTGGGAGTTCGACGAGTCGGGGCTGATGCGGCGCAGGGAGGCGAGCATCAACGACGTGCGCATCGAGGAGAGCGAGCGCCGCATCTTCGGCCCGCGCGGTGACGACGAGCGCGGGGTGGACGTGCTGCCCCTCAGGTGAGGTAGCGGAACCACAGATACGGCACCGACAGCGCCACGGTCACGAACGTGACCACCAGCCCGTACTTGGTGAACTGCCAGAAGCTGATCGGGGTGCCGTTGCGGGCGGCGATGCCGAGGATGACGACGTTGGCCGCCGCCCCGACGGCCGTGGCGTTCCCGCCCAGGTCGGCCCCGATGGCCAGCGCCCACCAGAGCACCTTGGCGGGCCCGCTGCCCCCGTTGGCCTGTACGAGGTCGGCCACGATGGGGCTCATGGTGGCGACGTACGGGATGTTGTCGACGACGGCCGACAGCCCGGCCGAGACCCACAGCAGCAACATCGTGGTCAGGCCGAGCTGCCCGTGGGTGACCTGTGCGGCGGCCTTCGAGACCTGGTCGATGACGCCGGTCTCCACCAGTGATCCGACCATGACGAACAGGCCGGCGAAGAACACCAGCGTCGGCCACTCGACCTCGCGGATGGCCTCCTCGGTCGTCACCTTCGTGGTCGCCACCAGCACCCCCGCGCCGAGCAGCGCCACCACGGACGGCGCGTAGTGCAGCACCGGGTGGAGCACGAACGCCGCCATCACCAGGGCCAGCACGGCGAGCGACTGCCACAGGAGCCGGCGGTCGGCGATGGCCTCCCGCTCGTTCAACGCCATGATCTCCGCAGCCCGCTCGGGGTCGTACCGGAACGTGGCCCTGAACAACCACCTGCACAGCCCGATGAACACCACCACCAGCACGACGATCAGCGGCGTCATGTGCACGAGGAAGTCGTTGAAGGTCAGGCCGCCGCGGCTGGCGATGATGATGTTCGGGGGGTCGCCGACCAGCGTGGACGCACCGCCGATGTTGGACGCCATGGCCTCGGCCATCAGGTACGGGGCCACGGGCACCGCCAGCCGCTCGCACACCAGGAACGTCACGGGAGCGATCAGCAGCACGGTGGTCACGTTGTCCAGCAACGCGGAGGCGGACGCAGTGATCACGATCAGCAGCGCCATGAGCCTGAACGGCTGCCCTCTGGCCCGTTTTGCCGCCCAAATCGCCAAATATTCGAATATCCCGGTCTGTTTCAGGACGCCGACGATGACCATCATGCCGAGCAGCAGGAAGATCACATTCCAGTCGATCCCGGTGTGCTCGTCGAAGAACGCCGCACCCGCGTCGGTTGCGTGGATCAGCAGCATGACCCCCGCGCCGCCGAGGGCCGCGGCGACCCGGTGCACCTTCTCGGTGGCGATCAGCGTGTACGCGAAGAGGAACGCGGCCACCGCGACCCAGGCCGTGACGGTCATGAGGCTTTCGGGAACATCGGCGGCGAACTCCTGGGGACGACGGAACGATCGCCGACCAGACTTCCCGGCACACCTGTCAACAACCTATCAAGACGCGCAAAGTTCGCAGCGCCGCCCGGACGGACCCGGGCCTTGCTCCCAGGCGGCCCGGGTCCGTCGGTCTCAGAGGTACTGGGTGCAGATGCCGGCGAGCCGGCCTATGGTCCGACCGGCCGCGCCTCCACCACCCGCGCCTGGCCCCGATGTCCCGGCGCCGTGGTTCTTCGCGGTCTCCACGCAGGCCCTGGCCCGGATCAATCCGTCGGGGGCGAACACCTGGTCGGAGTAGATGATCCCGGTGCCTTCGTCGCCTCCTGAGTATTGAGTGAGCTTCTTGTCCTCGGTGTTCCCCTCGCGCTCGACCCACACGTTGTAGCCGGCACCCTGCCCCGACTTCACGAACCTGGCCCAGTTCACCATGCAGGTCCGCCGCCCGTTGATCATCTCTCCCGGGCCGTAGCGCAGCTCGACGTACCCATCGAAGGCGGCGACCCGCACGAGCCGGCCGTTGTCGCTCGCGATGAAGGCGTTCTTGGTGCAGCCGGTGACCTTCGGGTCGAGGCCGTCGCATGATGTGCGGTAGCAGGGGCCGCCCCGAAGGCCTTTCCCGGGCGGATCCACAGCCCCGCTCGCCCCCGTGACAGGGAACAGGGCCACGGCCAGGGAAAGACCCGCGGCGACCGCCGGCGTTCGGTATAAGTGCATCGGTGCCTCCAAGGAGTGATCTGCGACACCTTCGATTGTCGAAAAATCACTCCGGAGGAGCACGTCGTGTAAAAGCACCACAGCTGCGTCATGCGGCGTCGCGGTGATGGCCGTGGTAGGGCGGGGCTAGGTCAGCGCCCCGTGGCCCCGAGAGCGCGCCGCGCAGGTCGGCCGTCTGGATCGTCCTGCTGATGTCCGTGGGCGTCAGCAGCCCGACCAGCCGCCCGTCCGGATCGAGCACGACCGCCCGCCCGTCGGCACATCCCTGCATCCTGGCCAGCAGGTCGGTCAGCGGCTCATCGGGCCGGGCCTGCGGCACGTCCTGCGGCGGGCAGGCGATGTCCGCGAGCCGTACGGTGTCGCGCAGCTCCTGCTTCACCTGGCGGATCCGGTTGAGCGTCACCAGGCCGCGGAAGGACCCGTCCGCGCCCACCAGCGGATATGTGGACAGCCGGTGCCGCAGGACCACCCGCTCGATGAGCCCGGACACGGTCTCGTCCGGCGAGGCGACCACGGGGTGCCCCGACATCGCGTCCGCGACGCGGATCCCGTGCAGGGCGCTGCCCAGCCGGGTCTGCTGCTCCTCGGCGGTGGCGGCGTTCACCAGGAAGAGGCCGATCAGCGCCAGCCACAGCCCGTCGAAGCTGCGCCCGGTCGCTACCTGCACGAACCCCAGCACAATGAGCGCGTACCCGAACCAGCGTCCGGCCCGTGCGGCGACGATCGCCGCCCGCGCCCGCTCGTGCCAGCGCATCCACAGGATCGCCCGCAGCACTCGTCCGCCGTCCAGCGGCGCCGCCGGGATCAGGTTGAACACGGCGAGCAGCACGTTCACCCCGGCCAGGTACGCGAACACCCCGGCCGCCAGCGACACGCCCGGGACCAGCCCCGAGATCAGCCACGCCACCGCCCCGAACACCAGCCCGGCGAGCAGGCTCGTCGCGGGGCCCACGACCGCGATCTTCAGATCCGCGCCGGGCGTGCGCGGTTCACCGCGGAGCTCCGCCACCCCGCCGAGCAGCCAGAGCGTGATCCGCGACACCTCGACGCCCTCCCGCCGCGCCATGATCGCGTGCGCCAGCTCGTGGGCGAGCAGCGAGGCCATGAACAGCACGGCCGCCACCAGCCCTGCCACCAGGTAGACGACCAGGGGGTGGCCGGGGAAGACCACGGGGAACCGCCCGAAGGCCAGCCCGAACACCAGGATCGCGACGATGACCAGAACGCTGATGTTGAGCCCCACCTGCACGCCCCCGATGCGGCCCAACGGGATCGATGAACGCATCTCGCCTCCCCGGGGATCGACTTACGCACCCCATGGCCAACTGCCCGAACAGGCACGTTTCAGGCCAGCTCAGGCGTCAAACCCAAGCGCAACGCGCGGGCGTCATGAGCGAATGCTCATGTCTGCGGCGCCTCGGCCGTTTCCGGCCTGGGGAAGGAGCCGAGCAGGCGCTCGACCGCGGTCACATCACCGGACACGGCCAGGTCGCCGGCGTGTACGGCCTCCTCCAGAGCACGCTTCCTGGTCAGCACGGCGGCGAACGTCCTGGTGTCGGTGGTGATGGTCACGTCCGGCGCCGAGGGTTCGCCGCGGGTGATGTCGATGTGGCCGTCAGCGACGCGCACGGTGACGTGGTCGTCGCCGAAGACCAGCACGTAGGTCGCGGCCAGGCCACCGGCGGCCGCCGGGTCGAAGTCCCCGTGGAGCGCCAGCATGAGGGCGTCGACGCTGATGTCGGCCTCGAGGTCTCGGAACGGGGAGTGCCGGCCCCAGCGGCCGAGGTGGACGAGGACCGGCTGGAGCTGCCGTCCCCAGTCGGTCAGCTCGTACACCCAGGATCGAGCCGGCGGGCCGAGCTTGCGGCGGCGGACGATGCCGGTCTCCTCGAGCTCGCGCAGCCGCTGTGACAGACGGTTGGGGCCGGCGTTCGGGAGCCCGTTCCGCAGGTCGCTGAAGCGCTTGGGGCCGAGCAGCAGCTCGCGTACGACCAGCAGAGCCCAGCGCTCGCCCACCAGGTCAAGGGCGTGGGCGGCGGCGCAGGCATCGCCGTAGGTCCGCATGCTTCCCATGGCGCCGAGTCTAACCGAGCCTCGTTCCAAGTTGGATGCATCTAGTTCCCTTATTGTACTAAGAGGTACTTGTATGTAACCTTCAATCATTCCCGAACAGAAAGAAGGAGCGATGATCCTCGTCACAGGAGCGAACGGACGCCCCGGATCGGCCGTTGTCCGCGAGTTCGCACGACACGGCACACCGGTCCGCGCACTCGTGCGGAACCCGAAGAAGGCCGACGATCTGCGGGCACTGCCGGGCGTCGACGTGGTACACGGCGACATGCTCTGGCCCGAGACGCTGGAGTCCGCGCTGGCCGGGGTGGACCGCGTATTGATGATCAGCAACGCCGGCCCGGAGATGCTGGAGACCCAGTGCACGTTCATCGACGCGGCGACCAGGGCCGGAGTAGGTCACATCGTGAAGTTCTCCGGCAAGGACTCGGTCGAAGGATTCGACAATGAGAAGTTCCGCTCCTCCCGGAGCCACGAGCAGATCCAGCGGTACCTGTTCGCCTCCGGTACGCCGTGGACCGTGCTCCAGCCGAGCCAGTTCATGCAGGTGTACTTCGAGGAGGTGCCGGACATCGTCCGCTCCGGCGAGCTTCGCCTGCCGCTCGGTGACACGACGATGGCCCCGATCGACATCGACGACATCGCCGAAATCGCCTACGCCGTGCTCACCACACCCGGTCACGAAGGCAGGACGTACGCGATGACCGGCCCCGAGGCCCTCACCATGGCTGAGGTCGCCGGCCACATCTCCGACGCCATCGGCCGACCGGTCCGCTACCGCGACGTGACCTCCGAGGACAAGCAGCGGGCCTGGTTGGAGGCCGGGTACCCGCCGCCGCGCGCGAGCGCGTTCGCGCAGCTCTTCCAGGAGCGGAGCCGGCTGGGCCGCTCGACCGTCGACCTGACCACCCACGAGCACTTCGGAATCGAACCGACCACCTTCGCGGAGTTCGCTCGTCGCAACGCCGACGTCTTCCGCGGCGCCACCGACTACAGCGTCACTCCCGCCTGACGGGAGCCTCCTCGGCGTACAGGCCGTCGAAGCGGCTCTCGCCGGCGTCCAGGGGTGCGGTCAGCAGCGGGAGCATGACCTCCACGCGTGTGCCGGCGCCGGGTTCGCCGGCGACCACGCAGATCCCGCCCAGCTCGGCCGCCCGCTCGCGCATCGACCCGAGCCCCACGCCCGAACGATGCTCCTCGGGCAGCCCCTTGCCGTCGTCGGCGATCAGCACGCGCAGCACCGACCGCTCCCGCTGCAGGACGATCCTGGTGGTGGTGGCCTGGGCGTGCCGCCGGACGTTGGTGAGGGCCTCCTGGACGATCCGGTAGACCGCCACCTCGACGGCCGCGGGCAGCTCCGACACGTCCCCCTCCACCTCGACCTCGGCGGGTGGCGAGGATTGCCCGGCCAGCTCGCCCACCGCGCGGACCAGCCCCAGGTCGTCGAGCGCGGGCGGGCGCAGGCCGTACACGAGCTCGCGGATGTCCCCCGTGACGGCGCCCATGCCCGTGTGCAGCTCGCGCAGCAGCTCGTCGGCCGCCTCCGGGGACTTCTTCAGGCTGAGCCTGGCCATGTTGATGGTCATCGCCATGGCCGAGAGGGTCTGGCCGAGCCCGTCGTGCAGGTCGCGGCGCAGGCGGCGGCGCTCCTCCTCCCTGGTCGTCAGGATGCGCTCCCTGGAACGTTGCAGGTCCGCCGCCATCCGCACCGCGTGCGCCACGTCCGCCGCGTACGGCGAGAGCGTGGCCAGCACCCGCTCGTTGTGCGCGGTGGGGAAGCGGCGCGGGCCCGGCGGCCCGACGAGCAGGCGGCCGACGCGCTCTCCGTGCCAGATCAGCGGCACCTCGCGGACGTCCGTGCCCACCCGGCCGCTCTCGACGTAGCGGGGCTCGCCGTCGGCCACCTCCACGGCCACACCCTCGACCGCCAGCCCGTCGCGCAGAACGCTCACCACCGAGGTCAGCGCCTTGGCCGGGTCGCCGCGCCGCACCGCCTGGGTCAGGCGCTCCGCCAGCACGCCGGGGTCGCCGACGGCCCCGTACAGGAGCCGGTCCACGGCCCGCTGCAACGCGCGCCGCAGTGGCTGGAAGAACGCGCCCGCGAACAGCGCGGCGGCGACCCCGGCGACCTGGCCGTAGCCGGAGACGAACAGGCTCGACAGCGCCCCGGCGCCGAAGTAGACCGCGCTGACCACGGCCACCACCCCGGCGGCCACGAACGCCCGGCTGATCACCGTGTCGATCCCGTAGAGCCGGTAGCGCATCACCGAGAACGCCATGGCGACCGGGATCAGCGCCGCCCAGCCGATCGAGGCCCACGTGAACTCGGGCAGGAACGCGGCCACGACCAGGAACACGATGTAGCCGGAGAACGCCAGCAGCGGCCAGCCGATCTGCCGCCTGGTGACGGAGTCCGCGTGCCGTAACCGCACCGCCAGCGACAGCGCCGCCAGCGCCATGGAGACGTAGATGCCCGTCCAGGCGATCATCGAGACCGTCTCGGCGTACGGGGCGAGCGCGGGAACCTGCAGCGGGTTCGGAATGGCCCGCGGGAACGGCGTCGTGGCCGGTGGCACGCGGAGCACGGAGCGCAGGAAGTCGGTCGTGATCGAGGCGACGCCCAGCACCAGTGCCAGCCGCCAGCGAGGAGAGGGCAGGCGGCCGTCGGGCGAGTACAGCGGCAGGACCATCGTGAGCGTCACGCCGCACACCGCCCACCCGAGCTGGGCCGGCAGGCGCATGTAGCCCCCGAGAACGAGATCTCCGCCGGCGGCGGCGCGGAACATCAGCGCTTGGGCGAGATCGCTGATCCCGGCCGCGAGACCGCCTGCGCACATGAGCCACGCCAGGTTCAGCCGGGGACGGTTGAACAGGAGGAACGCGCCCACCGCGGGAAACGTCAGGCCGGCGGCCGTCTGCGGGCTCACCGTCCTCGCGGGCGTCCACTCGGCGGGCAACCCGGCCCAGATCGCCAGCGCGACCACGATGAGCAGCGGCGACAGCACCGCCATGGCGACGGCGGCGGCCCGCACGCCCGCCACTCTCCCGGTCCTGGACGCCTCCGCGTCACCGGCGGTCTCGGCGAATCCCCCAGCCATTCCCCTCGCCCTGCCCTCCGATGCCAGAGCACGCCTCCCGTTGAAGAGGATTATGACCGCATTATCGGGATAAACGTGCCAAGCGTTTCGGAGACCCGTGGAGACCCTGCCCTGACCCGCGATCCCGCAGGGGCCAGGGCAGGGAGCCGAGGAGCTACTCCACGGTGACCGTTGCCTTGGCGGCAACGGTCGTGCCCGAAACCTGGCCGCTCACTGTGAACGTGCCCGGCTGGGCGTACTTGTCAGGGCTGATCGCCTCCCAGGTGACCGCCACCGAGCTGTCCTTGGACCCGTCGTTGTACGTCGCCACGACGGTCTTGGGCAGCGGAGGAGCGACCCCGGCCCGGGTCGTGACCGCCTCCTCGGCGATCGAGGTGATCGTCACCGCGGACGTCGTACGGACGTACACGGTGGCCTGGGCGGGCTGGCGCACGCCCTCGGCCAGACCGGCGACGGTGAAGCTGGTGCCGCCGGTCTTGACCTGGTCGGCCGTCACCTGCTGCCATGTGACGGCGGCCTGGCCGCGGGTACCGTCCGCGTAAAGAGTCTCCACCGTGGCCGGCAGCTTCGGCAGCGTGTCCACCAGCGTGGGCACGTGCACGGGGCGCACCGAGTCCGGCGGGATCGCGTAGACCTTCGCCTCGAGCAGCCCGACCGACGCCGAGCCGGACTCGAGCTGGATCCGCAGGTTCGAGGTCGTCACGGTGTCGAACGAGACGGTGTTGTAGGCGTCCACCGCGGTCGGGTAGGAGGCGACGCCGGTTACGTCCTCGAAGGAGTCGCCGTCCCATTGCTGGATCTTCCACGAGGCGGGGACGCGCACGCCGCCCTCGTCGTCGAAGAAGTACACGTCGGCCTTGTTCACGCGCACCGGAGCTGGCCATTCGAGCTGGACCCACTGCGTGCCCTGCTGCGGCCAGGTGCCCCAGCGAGGGTTGGCGCCGTCGTTGGAGCGCGGCGGGTCGATGCCGTCGTTGACGGCGGTGACCTTCTCCCACGGCGAGGTGTAGGAGGCGGTGGGCGTGGCGTAGGGGGCCACGTTCGCCTGCTCGCCTTGAGCCGCGGCGGTGACGGTCACGGTCGCGGAGGCGCTCTTCTCGCCGTCCGCGGCCGTCAGCTTCAGCCGGTACGCGCCCGCCTCCGTGAACGAGACGACCGTGCTCGTCCCGGTCGGGTCGGTGAAGAACGCGTCACCCGGCCCGTCCACCTTCGACCACTGCGTGGTCAGCGTGCCAGACGGCAGCCCGTCGTCCTTGACCACGGCGTCCACGCGGGCCTGCCCGGGACGGCTGAACGTCGCGTCCGGCACGGCCAGCACGTACGGCGCCTTGTTGGACGCGGACGGCGGCCGCGCGCCGGTCGAATACACCTGGACCTCCTTGAGCCCGGTCGCGTACCCGGGCCGGTGCGTGACCAGCACCCGGAGCTTCTGCGCCGTGACGGCCGGGAAACGGACCTCGTTGAGGTTCGCCCGGGGATAGACCGGCGCCTTGGCCTGGTTCGGCACGTCCTTCCACGTGTCGCCGTCCTGGTACTGCACCGAGTAGAACGCGGGCTCGCTGTACCCGGCCGCCTTGCGGTCGTTGTAGAAGTACAGCCTGACCAGGTCGACCGGCTGTGCCGAGCCGAGGTCCACCTCGAGCCAGTCCTGCGCCTTGCCCGAGCCCTTGCTGCCCCAGTAGGGCTCGTTGATCGTGAACCCGTCGGCCGCGCCCGCCGCGTCGCCGTGGGAGGCGGTGGCGGACTTGACCAGGTTCTGGCGGTCGGAGCGCAGGTCCACGCCGGCCTTCTGGAACAGGTCCTCCACGCGGTCGCCGGTCAGCTTGACCTCGGCGGGCGCCTTCATCGACCCGGCCTTCTCCGAGTAGACGACCTGACCGCCCTCGACCTTGCCGGTCGCGGGGTCCCAGACGGCGTGCGCGAGCCCGGACAGGGTGACCTTGCGCTTGCCGTCGATCAGGATCGAGTACCCCTCGGGCACCCCGGCGTAGTGCTTCTTCCCGTCGCCCGGCTTGTCCCAGACGATGGTCAGGTCACTGCCCCGGTAGTTGATTCCGTTGACGGTGAAGTGGTCCCAGCCGATGTCCACCGGCCAGAGCTCGACCTTGCCGTCCGAACGCGGGCGCAGGCCCATGACGTCCTCGATGACCGTCCAGTTGCTGCTGCCCAGGATCGTGTGGTGGATCCAGGAGCGGTAGTCGATGCTCTTGGTCGTGGGGTTCCAGTTCGACCAGAACTCGTTGGCGTCGGGGTAGCGGGTGTCGCCGCCGATGTACTGCGACCAGGCGTTCCAGTACAGGAGCTGCTTGTACTGGTCGGCCGTGATGTACGGCGAGGCGTACTGCCGCAGCGCCTTGGAGAACAGCGCGAAGTTCCTGGTGGAGTTGATCTGCGAGAAGTTGTTCGAGCCCGGCTTCCCCGCGGCCGCGGCCTCCGCCTTGTCCTTCTGGTTAGCCGTGTACGCCGGGAATATCGGGTATTCCGCGGGGTCGGCCCACAGGCGGAGCGCCTCCCGGTATTTCGGGTCGTCCGTCGGCACCAGCCCGGTCGCGTACGGGATGTAGTTGTTCGACTCCTTCCACGGGATCAGGTTGCCCGTCTGGAGGTCGCGGTGCTTGAACAGCTTGTCCTTGTCGTCCCAGAGCAGGGTGAGGATGCCGTTCTTGACCTTGTCGGCCACGCCGCGCATCTCGGCGGCCTTTTTCTCCCAACCAACCGACCCCGACCCACCTCCCGGCGCCGCGTTCCCCGACAGCTCGTACGCCTGCGCCGCCGCCATCGCGTTGGCGTAGACGTAGGCGCCTTCGAGCCGCTCGTTGGCCCGGTCGTAGTAGTGGAACGACACCGCGTCGGCGTCGTTGCCGGTCATGGCCTCCCAGTCGTACTCGATGACGCCGTTCTTGTTGGAGTCGTAGGCGTCGAGCTGCCCGTACACGTCCTTCTCGGCGTAGCGGGCGAGGTTGCGCAGGATCGACGGCTGCCCGCCGTGGATCTGGTAGCTCTCCAGGGCCGAGACCGAGATGTACTGCGTGTAGCTGTTCGACCAGTTCTCGGGGTCGCCCGGGTTGTCGGTGTACTTCGAGTTACGCGAGACCTCACCCACCGACACCCACGGCCCGTACGAGTAGATCGGGTCCCGCAGGTACTTGAGGTCCTGCAGGAACATCGGCACGGTCAGCACGATCGCGTTGTTGTAGCCCAGCGCCCCCTCGACGGAGGTCGGGAACTGGAAGTCGTTCCCGGGGATGTCGGCGTCGAGGAAGTTGAAGCGCATGAGCCACCAGCGGTAGTACACGAACTTCTTGATGTTCTCGTCGGGCACGTCGATGTAGGGCAGGTTCTCGGCCCACCAGGCGTTGTAGTCCTGCAGCTGCCGCCGCAGCGCCTGCTCCGGCGAGCGCCCCTTGTAGCCGTCGTACTCGGCCCGCGACCCGGCGAGTTCCTCGGTGGCGAAGCCCATCTGCACCTTGGCACGCACGGTCTTGCCCGGCTCGACCGTCACCGAGCCCTTCAACGCGCCGTCGGAGACCTTCAGCCCGTCACCGCTGAGCCGGGGGAAGATCGTGGTCAGCTTGTTCTTGGCCGCGACGACCCCGGTCAGCTCCCGATCGCCGTCGGGCGTCTTGGTGTAGGGCGAGGTCACGGTGATCGGCACTGAACGCGACGCGGATCCCGTGTTGGTGATCTCCAACGTCGTCACGGCCACGTTCTCGTGGGTGATGAACTTCTTCACCCCGACCGACAGCCCGTCCCCGGTGTACTTCCCGGTCCAGTGGCTGGGCATCTGCAGCCGCTTGGCGACGTCCTCGGTGAGCTCGCTGCCCAGCGAGATCTCGTACGCGCCGCGGTTGTCGATGCTCTCCCAGTACGCCACGTACCCGCCGAACCCGATGACCGACGGGTCGTGCTCCTTCATGAACAGCGCCCGCCCGCGCGACATCAACCACGTACCCGCCGGATCGTCGCCCGGCCGGGCCAGCATGCGGTCGATCCAGTACGAGTCGCCGCCCTTCTCCTTCTTGTAGATCTCGTCCATCATCTTGCGGGAGTTGTACGCCACGGGCTCGGCGGGCACGGGATCGGCGCCGGTGAACACCGGCATGCCGAGGTTGTCCTCCGCGGCGTACGAGGGTGACACGGCAAGCGAAGCTGTGAGCGCTAACACAGCTAAGCAAACCAACGGTTTACGCACTTGCATCTCCTAGATCGGTAGCCAGACACGCATGGTCGCGGGGCCGCGGTTCCCCCATCGGTGGTAGGGCACGAGCCGGAGCGTGACGTCCGCGCTGCTCACCCGCCCGTTGGAGGCAGGCGCGTACGGCCAGCCGCCGCCGTCGCCGGATCCCAGCGACGCCTCGACCTCCAACTCCACGGCGCCATCTGCCTCGTGCTCCACGGGCGGCTGGACCCGCGCGGTCAGGTCGCCCAGCGGCGGCTCGTCGGCCACCGACTCCGCGCAGTAGACCAGCGGCCCCCGCTCCACCGCGGCGCTCCCCCGCAGCGCGTCGATCCGCCGGTCTGGGAACGTCCACCTGGGCGCCATCGGCAGCTCGAGCCGGATCTCGTCACCGGCCCGCCACGGACCTTCGACGTAGGCGTAGCCGGGATCGACGGGGCGGACCGCCGGGCTCTCCTCCAGCGGCGCGTCGGGCGAGGACACCGGGACGCGCGCGAGCGTGGCGTCCGTGGCCCAGGCCGGGACACGCAGCCCGATCCGGCCCGCGCCGCCCTCCAGCACCCGGACGCTCACCGAGCCCTTCCACGGATAGCCGGTCTCCACCCGCACCGCCAGCCCGTCGTGCCGGATCTCCGACGGCATGTGGTGGTGGATCTGGATGCCGTCGCCCGACGAGGTCGCGACGTAGGCGGGCAGTGAGGCCAGCGTGCGGGCGATGTTGTGCGGGCAGCAGGACACGTCGAACCAGGGCGAGCGCAGCCCGCCCTCGGCGGCGTGGTTGACACCTTCGAGCGGCGTCGCGGGCACCCGCACCTGGAGCGGGTTGGCGTAGAAGAACGACTTGCCGTCCAACGCGACACCGGTGGCGAGCATGTTGTACATGGTCCGCTCGGCCAGGTCGGCATACCGGACGTCGCCAGTGGCCAGCAGCAGCCGGTGCGCCAGCATGATGGAGGCGATGCTCGCGCAGGTCTCGTTGTAGGCCCGGTCCGGCGGCAGCTCATAGTCCTCGCCGAACGACTCGTCGATGTGCCGCGAGCCCATGCCGCCGGTGAGGTGTGTGCGGCGGGCGATCGTGCGCTCCCACTGCTCCTCGACCGCCTTCAGCAGCTCCTGGTCCCCGGTCTCGATGGCCACGTCCACCACGCCGGAGGCCAGGTAGAGCGCCCGCACCGCGTGCCCGCGGAACACCTGCGCCTGCCTGACCGGAATGTCGTCCTGGTAGTAGGCGCGGCCGAAGGGGATGTCGGCGAGCGCGGGCAGGCCGCGCCGCTCGACGAAGCGCCGGGCCATCTCCAGGTACCGCTCGACCCCGGTCACGCGGTAGAGCTCGACGAGCGCCATCTCGATCACGGGGTGCCCGCAGGTCTCGGTCCCCTCCATGAACCGGCGGCAGACGTGGTCGGCGGCCCGTACCGCCACCTGGGTCAGCCGGTCCTCGCCGTGCATGCGCAGCCGGGCGACCCCGGCCTGGATGAGGTGGCCGTAGCAGTAGAGCTCGTGGCCCCACTCGAAGTCGGTGTAGCGGCTGCCGGACCAGCGGGTGTTGATGTAGCCGTCGCCCTCCTGGGCCTGGGCCACGGTCTCGGCCAGCGCGGGCAGCCCGGGATGGTCGGCCCAGGCCATGGCCTCCAGCAGCTTGTAGGTCTCGGAGTCGCTGAACTCCCGGCCCCTGCGGGGACGCACACCCCGAAAGTTGGGAATCCAGCCTTCGCGTTCCTCCCATTCCACGCAGTGGGCGATAGTCACCTCGCGGTTGAGCGCGGCCCGGTCGCCCCAGAAGCCGGGGTTCAGCCGTACCGCGTCGAGGCCGAGGGGGGACAGGACGCCCGATGAGGGCAGGACAGGGTTAGCCACGCAGAGCTCCTGACATGAATCCGCGCACGTAGTGGCGCTGCAACACGATGAAGAGGATGAGACAGGGGATGGCCATGACCATGACGCCGGCCTGGAGCATGCCGTAGTCGATCGCGCCGAACGTGTGCTGCGTCATGCTCACCACGGCCACCGGCAGGGTGAACGAGGACCCGTCGTTGAGCAGGATGAGCGGCGCGAAGAAGTCGTTCCACGAGGCGAGGAACGCGAACAGGCCCACCGTGATCAGCGCGGGCCGCACGGCGTGCAGCAGGATCCTGGTGAACGCCCTGAACGTGCCGCACCCGTCCACCAGCGCCGCCTCCTCCAGCTCGCGCGGCAGCGCCTCGAACGCGTTGCGCATCATGAACAGCGCGAACGGCAGCTGGAACATGACGAACACCAGCGACAGGCCGACGAGCGAGTTCTGCAGGCCGAGGTAGCCGAGCAGGACGTACAGCGGGATCAGGATCGTCGCGTACGGCACCATGAGAATGGCCAGCGTGGCCAGGAACAGCACGTTCTTGCCCGGGAAGTCGAAGCGGGCGAAGCCGTAGCCGCCGAGCGCGGAGATGACCAGCGTGCCCGCCACGGTCATCACCGACACGAGCGCGCTGTTGGTCGCGTACGTGCCGAGCCCCTCGCCGAAGCGGGCCATCTCCAGGTAGTTCGACGGCTCCTCCAGCGAGGCGTAGCCGCTCCACACCAGCGGGAACAGGAACAGCACCGCCAGGGCGGACAGCGTGAGATACCGGCTCATCGCAGCCTCCGCATCATCACCGTGTTGAGCCCGACGAGGGCGACGAGCAGGACGACCGAGAGCGCCGCCGCGCCGCCGAGGTCGAAGCGGAAGAACGCGTCGCGGTAGACGACCATGACCATCGAGACCGTGCTGTTGTCCGGGCCGCCGTTGGTGAAGACGAAGAACTGGTCGAAGGCCAGCAGCGAGCCCGTGACGCTGAGGATCATCATCAGCGCGAGGGTGGGGCGCAGCAGCGGCAGCGTGATCTTGGTGAACACCTGCCAGCGGTTCGCGCCGTCGCTCCTGGCGGCCTCGTACACCTCGGTCGGGATCGCCTGCAGGCCGGTCAGCAGGATGAGCATGTTGAACCCGGCGAAGCGCCACAGCACCAGCGCGATCGTGGAGAACAGCGCCATGTTGGGCGTGCCGATCCACTTGACCGGCTCGCTGGTGATGCCCAGCGCCTGGAGCATGGGGTCGATGGGGCCGAAGTCGTTGTTCAGCATCCCGTAGAACAGCAGACCGGCGGCTGCGAAGCCCACGGCGCCGGGCAGGAAGAACGCGGTCCTGAAGAAGCCGATGCCCGGCCTGCGGTCCTGCACCAGCAGGGCCAGGCCGAGCGCGACGGCCGACAGCAGGACCGTCGTGATGGCGGTGTACTTCAGCGTGAAGAGGACCGCGTCGACGAAGAGGGGGTTGTCACCGATCTTGAGGTAGTTGTCGGGGGCGTTGAGCGTGGCCGGGCCGAGCAGAGGCCAGCGGTTGAGCGACATCCAGACGACCAGCACCAGGGGCACGATGAAGAGCACCCCCACGATGACGGCCGTCGGAGCCGCGTACAGCCAGCCCTGGACCTTCCTGCTCCGCCACCGGGCGGACGGCGCGGAGTGAGCCGGCCGCCGCCCGGATCGGATGATCGTCAAGGTCATTGCTGCAGCGACTTCGTGATCTCAGTGTTGAGCTGGGGGATCTTCGAGGCGTCACCGAACACGGCCTCGCGGGCCAGCCGGAGCCACGGCCCCTGCGGGTCGTTGAAGGTCTGGCCGAAGCGCAGCGCGTAGGGCGTCTGGCCCTTGGCCACCAGCGAGTTGATCAGCACCACGCGCGGGTCTTCCGAGGAGTACTTGTTGCTGGCCAGGTCGGTGCGTGCGAGCACGTCCTTGTTCTTGGCCATGACCTCGACCTGGGCGTCGTCGGAGACCGTCCAGGACAGGAAGTCCCAGGCCGCGTCCGGGTTCTTGGACGTGGCGGAGATGCCGACGGAGTCACCGCCCACGAACGTCGACTCGCCGCCGTCGGGGCCCGCGATCGGGGTGACGCCGATCTTCATGTCCTTGGGCATCAGGCCGAGCGTGGTCGAGGGCATCGGCATGACGCCGATCTCACCCTTGGGGAAGAAGCCGGTCCAGGTCGGGCCCTGCTCCTCCTTGGCCGTCGGGCCGGTGACCTTCTTCTCGTAGAGGTCGCGCCAGATCTGGAAGACGCTCGTCATCGCGGGCTGGTCGTTGAGCGATTGGGTGCCCTCTGCGTTCATGACCTGGGCGCCGGCGGCCCAGACCGAGGGCCAGAACGTGAACACGTAACAGCCGCCGCAGTTGCCGCCGAAGAAGGTGCCGTGCACCTTGCCGTCCTTGCCCAGCTTCTCCTGGATCGTGGTGGCCTGCTGGGCGAACTCCTTCAGCGACTTCGGCCCCTTCTCGGGGTCGAGCCCGGCCTTCTGGTACAGGTCCTTGTTCCAGAACCAGACCGACAGGTCGAGCGTGTGCGGGAGCGTGTACTGCTTCCCGTCGAGCGTGCCGAGCTTCATGTGCGAGGGAGCGAGGCTGTCCTTGTACGGCAGCTTGGTGACCCTGTCCGTGATGTCCATGAACAGGCCCTGCGAGGTGTAGTTGGGGACGAAGATGACGTCGGCCGCGAACACATCGGGGAGCTGCTTGGCGCCGGCCGCGGCGGCGATGCGCGGCTGGTAGTTGTCGGTGGGGATGACGGTGAGCTTCACCTGGTTCTTGTGACTGCTGTTGTAGGCCTTGACCAGCCGCTCGCTCTGCGTCTGGGTGGCCGCGCGGGTCCACATGGTGATCGTCACGGGGCCCTCCGCCGACGGCGTTCCGCCCCCACCGCCGCCGCCGCTGCCGCAGGCCGCCGCTGTGAGCGCTAACACACCGAGTAGGGAGATCCCGGCCAGCCTTCGTCTCATGATGTGCTCCTGGACTTAAAGGTTTTCGGAAACGTAGAAGAAACAAGTGTCCATGTCAATGGGTGCTAAGGTTCTATGCAGTTCACAGCGACCGAAAAGGGTTTCGAACATGGCGGGTAAGCGGGCGACCATCAACGATGTGGCCTCGCTGGCGGGGGTATCAATCGCCACGGCGTCAAAAGCGCTCAACGGACGCCAGGACGTGCGGGCGGCGACGCGCGAGCGCGTGCTCGCCGCCGCCGCGGAGCTCTCCTTCCAGCCGAACGCCCTGGCCAGGGGGCTGATCTCAGGGCAGACGCGCACGGTCGGCCTGCTGACCTCCGACAGCGTCGGCCGGTTCGGCATCCCGGTGCTGCTCGGGGCGGAGGACGCCTTCGGCGCCGGCGAGATGGCCGTCCTGCTCTGCGACGCGCGGGGCGACGCGATCAGGGAGCAGCACCACGTGCGGGCGCTGTTGTCACGCCGCGTGGACGGGCTGATCGTGGTGGGCGAGAGCACGAACCCGCGGCCGTCGGTGAGCAAGGACCTGCCGGTGCCTGTGGTGTACGCGTACGGCCCGTCGGAGGACCCGTCGGACGTGTCCTTCGTGCCGGACGACGTGGGCGCGGCGGCCATGGCCGTCAACCACCTGCTGGCCATGGGGCGCCGCAGGATCGCGCACATCACCGGCCCGACGCACTACAAGGCCGCACGCGACCGCGAGGACGGCCTGCGCCTCGCGCTCAAGGAGGCGGGCGTGGCGCAGGCCGGGCAGACGCTGTCGGGGCCGTGGTCGCAGCGGTGGGGGCGGCACGCGGCCGAGATGCTGCTGATGGCCGAGCCGGAGGTCGACGCGGTGTTCTGCGGGAGCGACCAGATCGCGGCCGGTTTCGTGGAGGCGGCCAGGGAACGCGGGCGCCGGGTGCCGGACGACATCGCGGTGGTGGGCTACGACAACTGGGAGGTGCTCTCCACGGAGACCCGGCCCGCGCTGACCACGGTGGACATGAACCTTGAGCAGCTGGGAAGGACGGCCGCCCAGCACCTCTTCGCCGCCATCGACGGCAAGGCGACGCCGGGGATCCACAAGATGCCCTGCCAGCTCGTGATCCGCGACTCCACCTCCCCGCCGGGCATCTCCTGACTGCTTGAAGGCATGGTCAGGGGCAGCGTACGACCATGCCCGCGTAGGACAGGTTCCCCCCGAACCCGAAGAGCAGCATCGGCGCCCCGCGCCGGACCTCGCCCCGCTCCAGCAGCTTCGACAGCGCCAGCGGCACGCTCGCGGCCGAGGTGTTCCCCGACTCCACGACATCACGCGCCACGATCGCGTTGACCGCGCCGAGCTTGGCGGCGACGGGCTCGATGATGCGCAGGTTCGCCTGGTGGAACACCACCGCCGCCAGGTCCTCGGGCCGTACGCCACCGCGCTCGCACGCCCGGCGGGCGATGTCGGGGAGCTGCGTGGTGGCCCACCGGTAGACGGTCTGGCCGTCCTGGGAGAAGCGGGTCGGGGTGCCCTCGATGCGTACGGCGGTGCCCAGCTCCGGCGCGGAGCCCCACACCACCGGGCCGATCTCCGCCTCGGCCGCCGCGCTGACCACGGCCGCCCCGGCCCCGTCGCCGGTCAGCACGCACGTGGTCCGGTCGGTCCAGTCGGTGACCGCCGTCATCTTGTCCACCCCCACGACCAGGGCGTTCGTGGCCGCCCCCGCCCGGATGGTGTGGTCGGCCAGCGCCAGGGCGTGGGTGAAGCCGGAGCACGACACGCCGACGTCCATCAGCGCCGCGCCCGGCACGCCGAGCTTGGCGGCGACGCGGGAGGCGACGTTGGGGGCGCGCTCGGTCTGCGTGCAGGTGGCGATGAGCAGGAGGTCGATGTCGGACGCGTCCAGGCCGCTCGCCGCCAGGGCCTTGGCGGCGGCGTGCCCGGCCAGGTCGGCCACGCTCTCCTCGGGCCCGGCCACATGCCGGGTACGGATGCCGACCCGCTTGCTGATCCACTCGTCGCTGGTGTCCACCATGGTCGCCAAATCCTCATTTGTCAGGATTTTTGCTGGTTGATAGTGGCCCGTGGCGACAAGTCGTGATCCGTTCATGGGCCGGACTATAGCAAGCGAACGTTCGGACGCTAAAGTATGCGACATGAGTCCGCGTAAGTCCGTCGCCGAAGCCCTCGGCACGCGTGCGGCCATCCTCGACCGCTCGGTCGCCATCGCCTCGGCCGAGGGGCTCGAAGGGCTGACCATCGGCCGCCTCGCCGGCGAGCTGGGCATGAGCAAGTCAGGCGTGCTCGGGCACTTCGGCTCCAAGGAGGCGCTGCAGCTCGCGGTCCTCGGCAGGGCCGGGGAGGTCTTCCGCGCCGAGGTCTGGGAGCCCGCCCTCCCCGCCGCGCCCGGCCTGGCCCGGCTGCGGGTGCTCTGCGAGGCGTGGATCTCCTACCTGGAACGCGAGGTCTTCCCCGGCGGGTGCTTCTTCGTGGCCGCGGCGCACGAGTTCGACGGCAGAGGGGGGCCGGTGCGGGACGCGGTCGAGTCCCGGTTCGACGCCTGGCGCGGGCGGCTGCGCAAGGAGGCCCAGCGCGCGGTGGACGCCGGGGACCTGCCGGAGCGGACGGATCCCGACCAGCTCGCCTTCGAACTGCTCGGCATGGTCATGGCCCTGAACCACGCCATCCAGCTGCACCACGACCCGCAGGCGCCGGACCGCGCCCGCCGCGCCGTACAAGCCCGCCTGGGTGATCCTGAGCGCCTGAGCGCCTGAGCGCGGCGACCGCATCCGTGGCACACTTGCAAACCGTGTCAAACATGGGCGGCACGGACAGCCGGGACTCCCCTCACTTCACCGACGAAGAGGACCGGCGGCATGTCCGCGAACGGCTGGTCTTCTTCTCCGATGCGGTGATCGCCATCGCGATGACGCTACTCGCACTGGAGCTGCCCGTTCCGCACGGGCGGACGGACGCCGAGGTCTGGCACTCGTTCGTGGAGTTGCTCCCCGACGAGTACCTGAACTTCGTGATCAGCTTCGGGGTCATCGCCGCGTTCTGGGTCGCCCACCACCAGTACTTCCGCGAGATCCACGTGGTGGACGCCACTCTGCGGCGGTACAACCTCGGCTGGCTGTTCCTCGTCGTGGTGGTGCCGTTCGCCACCCGGGTGAGCAGCGAGGTCGGGGATCTCATCCTGGGCCCGGTCCTGTACGCCATCGTCATCAGCGGGATCGCGCTGCTCATGGTGCTGATGGTGCGGCACGCGATCCGCGCTCACCTCCTGCGTACCGAGGCACCCACGCAACGGATGCGCGGGTTGGTGGTGGGCACGGGCACGGCGGCGGTGGTGTTCCTCCTGTCGATCCCGGTGAGCTTCGCCAGCCCCTCCTGGGGCAAGTACTTCTGGCTGCTCACGGTCGTCGCCTCGCGCGTCACGAACCGGGTGTTCGAGCGCCACACCGCGTCGGCCTCTTAGCCCGCCGACGGGCAGCCCGTTACACCCGGTCGCCTGCCCTGCGGGGCGACCGGGAGCAAGGCCGTGTGCTAGGCGCCTGCGGACAACCGCTCGAAAAGTGCCACCGCCGCTTCCCGGACCTCGTCCGGGGCGACCCCGTCCAGCGTCTTCCTGGCGTGCGAGATGTCGCGGGTGGTGGCAAGCGTGATGGCCACGGACGAGGCGGCGGCGTGGTCGATCGATCCCGTCGGGGCGGCGTCAGCCAGTTCCTGGGCGCTCGCGGCGAGGTCGAGGTTGTCTCTCAACGGATCTCCTCGGATGAAGACGGTTCGGCCCATTGCATCATTTGACGTCGTGTCTCATCCACCATTCGGTGAATTCCCGGCATCGGCCGTCGGGTACGAACCTGATCACCCACAGATTACTGTACGTTTTGTCCGGATACGTAGTGACCCCCTGGATAACGCTCACGTCATCGGTCACGGACACCGGATGCCACTCGAACGTGGCCTCACCTGGCTTGTCCTGCCGCCCCAGCCACTGCGAGACGATGTCGTCACGCCCGTGCCAGGGCGGGCTGTACGGCTCGGTGTAGTAGAGGGCGTCCTGGGTGAAGAGTGCGGAGATGTCGTCGGGATCGTTGGTGTTCCAGGCCCGTACGTAGCCCTCGATCCACAGATGCGGCTCGACCACGGTGGTCTACCCCCTCAGCGGATCGTGGCCCACGGACATGAGCTCGGGGTCGGGCGGGAAGCCGTCCTCGTGGGAGGCGTCGGCCAGCAGGTGCGCGCGCAGCTCCTCGAAGTGCATGTTCACCAGTCGGTGGAACTCGTCCCACAGCATGTCGCTCTCAAAGCCCTCAGTCATGGTGGCCGCATACCCGCCGAACACCGCGTTACGCGCCTCTCTCCGGCCGGACGACGCTTTACGCTGGGTAAACGTCTCACCCGATGCCGTCCGCGAGCTTGGCGATCGTGTCAATGACGCGCCGCTGCCTGGTCTCCGGCTTCTTGGCGCCCTCGATCTGCAGCACGTACCGCTTCTTGCGCGAATAGGACAGGCGCTCGAAGAACTTCCTCGCCTCGGGGGCGTGCTCGAGCGCCTCGGCCAGATCGGCGGGCACCTCGATCTCCCGGGGCGCGGTGTCGAGCGCGACCTCCACCTCCACCGCGTCGCCCGCCGACACGCCCGCGCCCTGCCGGTTCTCCGCGCTGAGCGGCAGCATGAACCGGCCGCCCATCGGGGCCACCGTGCTGCGGTAGGTGTGGGAGTTGATCGTGACCGTCACGGAGGGCCGCTTGCCGGCCCCGAGCCCCTCGACGACCTCGGCCGGGACCTCGAATCCCGTGGCGGTCTTGCCGCCCAGCTCGATCGTGGTGCGGAATCTCATCGGAAGAAACCCTCCAGCACGGGCGCCAGCGCCGCCGGCTTGACGATGTGGGTCTGGCCTTCGAGCGTGCGGTGCTCGGCGTTGGGCAGGAGCTCGGCCAGCGACCTGGCGGCGTTGCGGATCCATGCCTGGCTCTTGCCGCCGTCCATGACGAGCGTGGGGACCTTCACGGAGGCCCAGCTCGACGCCGGGTACGGGGTGCCGTGCTCGTACTGGGCCACGAACGCCGCGTCGTACGGGAGCGTGTGCGCCACGGCCTTGAGCGTCGACCAGGCGGGCATGAAGCGCATCATGGCCACGACCACCGCCGGCAGGCCGACGCCCTTGCGCATGAAGTAGCGGATGGCGTCGGCGCCGCGGCCCTCGGCGACCATCTCGTCGAGCCGGCGCACGTAGTCGTCGGGGATGGGCGGCCTGCTGCCGTCCACGATGAACGGCGGCTCGTACAGCGCCAGCCTCTCGACCGGCACCCCGCTCTCGACGGCCACCAGCGCGACGGCGGCGCCCGACGACGTGCCGTACAGGCGGACCGCGTCGCCGGCCTCCGCGACCAGCGCGGCCAGGTCCTCGATCTCGCGCTCGGGGGCGAACGGCCTGGTGTCGCCGCTCTCGCCGCGGCCGCGCCGGTCGTAGGTGTAGACCGTGAAGCTCGCGGCCAGCGCGGTGGCGAGGTCGGTGTTGATGCTCTGCCCGCGGTAGCTCATGGCGCCGTCCACGAGGATGACGGCGGGGCCCTGGCCTGCGCGGGTGTACGCGATGGAGGTGCCGTCCGCCGAGATGACCTTGCTCATGATTTCCTCCGTTCCCTGGGAATGAGAGTAGATGCCGACAAAAAAATTTGTCAAGGTCGGGCCGAAGGCTTCGGTCACGGTTCGTGAGATTTCCTATCTCGTTTAGGTATAGGCGTACTCAGGCGTTCCCCTCCGGACTCCGTCATGGTGGGAGCCGTCTCAGCGCGGGGGCGCGGGGGCGGTTCCAGGCAACGTGCCGCGAAGGAGGGGACGGCACGTGCCGCGGGCCGGGCCCGGTGGTCTGCCAGCCGCCTGCGCCCGCCCGCGGCACGCGCCGGGATCACCCACGCGCGCCCGGATGGCACGGGCCGCGTGCAGGGTGGGCCTAGGGATCTCCCCAGGGCGCTCCAAGAGGCGCGCGGCGGCGCGGCTTCCCGCCGGCGCCCTGGGGGGGCGTACGTGGCGGGAGGTCACGCAGAATCGCGCGTGTCCCCTGAATGGGCGGGCAGGGAGCCCGTCCACCCCTGGGAGGCGAAGGTCTACGTGCTGGACTGAGCGGGCCCGGTGCTGCCGCGCGGTGTGAGCACGGCCGCCTGGTCCTCGTAAGGGGGCACGCTCTCACCCGCGATCAGCGCGAGCAGCCGCTGGGCGGCGTGCGCCCCGTACGCGGGGATGTCGCGGGTGAGAGCCGTCAGCGGCGGCCGGACGACCTGGGAGAGCGGCGAGTCGTCCCAGGCCACGATGGACAGGTCGTGCGGCACCTCCACCCGCATCTCCTGGGCGACCGACAGGCCCGCCACGGCCATGATGTCGTTGTCGTAGACGATCGCCGTGGGCCGGTGGGGGGAGCTGAGCAGCCGCCTGGTGGCCCTGGCGCCCTCCTCGCCGGTGTAGTCGGTGTGCACGGTGACGTGCTCGGCCATGCCCTCGCACGCCTGGGCGAACGCCTGGTCGCGTACGGTCGTGTGCACCAGCTCGGGCAGCCCCGCCACCCGCGCGATGCGGCGGTGGCCCAGCGCCACCAGGTAGCCGACGGTCTCGCGCACCGCCTCGCCGTCGTCGGACCAGATGGCCGACAGTGAGCCCGACTCCGAGGGGTGGCCGATGACCACGACCGGCATGCCGAGCTGCTCCAGCTCTCCCACCCGGGTGTCCGAATAGTGCAGATCAACGAGGAACACGCCGTCGATCCGGCTCTCCCCCCACCAGCGCCGGTAGACCTCGCTCTCCTGCTCATGGCTCGGGACGACCTGGAGCAGCAGCGCGTAGGACCGGTCAGCGAGAACGCCCTCGATGCCGCTGATCAGCTCCATGAAGAACGGCTCGACGCCCAGGATGCGGGCGGGACGGCAGAGCGCGAGGCCGACGCAGTTGGCCCTGGCGCCGTTGAGGGCCCGCGCCGCGCTGTTGGGCCGCCAGCCGATCTCCTCGGCGATGGCGACGATCTTCGCCCGCGTCGCGTCCGACACCCCCGGCTGCCCGTTGAGCGCGTAGGAGACCGCCACCTTGGACACCCCAGCCCGGCTGGCGATGTCGGCGATCGTGGGTCGCTTCACGCTCTCCCTTCTGAACCGGATAACCCTCATACTCTAGGCCACCCCTTCCGATAAGGGAATTAACCGCTTAAGCCACGTGCCACGGTTTGGCCTCCTCGGTCTCCTTCGACTCGCCGGCCACGCGCAGCGCGTACGTGGGCCGCTCCGCCCCCGGCACGGGCCCGAGGTACGTGTGCCCGGTCAGGTGGCACCAGGCGGGCAGGTCGACGGGCGCGGCGGGATCGGAGGCGATCAGATGGATCACGGCTCCGGGGCCGGCCGTACGCACGTGACCGCGCAGCTCGATGAGCAACTGCACACAGAGCTTGTCACCGCCGTCCACTACGAGATCAGGCATACGTACAGGAAACCACTCCTCACGAGCGGGGGGTGTCCCTCAGGTGGCCCACGAGCTTCTCGACCTCCCTCGCATAGTGCTCGGCGAACTCCGGCGAGTCCGGGTCACGACCCCAGACGGCCCGGACGAGCTGCGGGAACGAGATGCCCGCCGCCGCCATGGAGAACAGCGCCACCAGCAACGCCCCCGGGTCGAGGTCCGCCGGGAACTCCCCGTCCCGCTGGCGCTGCCGCAGGTGCTCGAGGTCCCTGCGCACTTCCTCGACGAACGCCGGGTCGGGCGGAACGTCGTCGGTGAGGCCCTCCCAGAGCATCAGCCTGCCGTAGTCGCGGCGCTCGGCGTTGCCCCGCACGTATCCGGCGGCCAGCGCGCCCAGCGAGGCCGAGCGGTCGGCGAACGCGCTCTCCTCGGCCTGCCAGCGCGTGGTCAGCGCCCGGTGCAGGCCCTCCTTGCCGCCGAAGTAGTACGAGATCAGCTGCTTGTTGACTCCGGCCCTGGCGGCGATCTCGCCGACCCGCGCCCCCGCGAACCCCTTCGCCGCGAACTCCTCCAGCGCGGCCTGCAGGATGCGGGCCTTCGTTCGCTCGGCGTCGCGCTGCTTCTCCTCCGGTGCCCGTCTCATGAGGCGCACTTTATCATCCATCCGGATGGTTGACAGAATCATCCGAGTGGATGATTGTTGGAGTCATGGCACAGAACATCGCGATCATCGGTGGCGGCGTCGGCGGGCTCTGCCTGGCCCAGGGGCTGCGCAAGGCGGGCCTCGACGTGACCGTCTACGAGCGGGACAGGACCCCGGCGGACCGGCTGCAGGGCTACCGCGTGCACATCGACCCGAACGGCGCCCGCGCGCTGCACGACTGCCTGCCCCCGCATCTGTGGCGGGCCTTCCTCGACACGGCCGGGCAGAGCGGCCAGGACTTCGGCTTCCTCACCGAGCGGCTGGAGCTGCTCACGCTGCTCGAAACGCCCAAGGCGGCCGACCCGGCCGACGACCATCATTCGGCCAGCCGCATCACGCTCAGGCAGGTGCTGCTGTCGGGGCTCGACGACGTCGTGCGGTTCGGGAAGTCGTACGAGAGGTACGAGCGGCTCCCCGACGGGCGGGTCGAGCTGTTCTTCGCGGACGGCACCAGCGAGACCGCGGACATCGTGGTCGGCGCGGACGGCGGGAACTCGCGGGTGCGCAGGCAGTACCTGCCGCACGCCGAGCGGGTGGACACCGGGATCACGACGGTGGCCGGCAAGTTCCCGCTCACCGACGAGACCAGGAAGCTCCTGGCGTCGCGGCTGGTGGACGGGCCGAACAACGTCATCCCGCCCAGGGGGATGGGGCTGTTCACCGCGCCGCACGACCTGCGCGACGAGGTCGCGTACGGCGGGATCGGGGTGACCGAGCAGGAGGGCGCGCTGATGGACAACACCAGCGGCTACCTACTGTGGGCGTTCGGCGCGGCCGGCTCCCGCTTCCCCACCGACATTTCCGAAATGTCGGGCGAGCGGCTCAAGGCCACCGTGGCACGGATGATCGAATCCTGGCATCCCGACCTGCGCAGGCTGGTCGACATGTCGCACCCCGACACGGTCACCCTGCTGCCGATCCGTACCTCCATCCCGATCGACCCCTGGCCCGCCACGAACATCACCCTGCTCGGCGACGCCATCCACAGCATGACGCCGATGCGCGGCATCGGCGCGAACACCGCGCTACGCGACGCCCGCCTGCTCTGCCTGGCTCTCGCCGGTGGCGGCTCGATCGAGGCCATCGCGGATTACGAGGCCCAGATGCGCGAGTACGGCTTCGCCGCCGTCCGCGACTCGCTGCGGGCGGCCGAGCAGTTCGTCGGCGACAGCCGGGTGGCGCGGGCGGGGTTCAAGACCTTCCTCCGGCTGGCGCGACGCTTTCCCTCGCTGAAGGCCAAGGCGTTCTCATGAGCCGGCCTGTCGCACGGGAGTGGCCGGTCGCGGTCGTCTCGACCGCCATCCGCGACTCCAACCCGAGCTGGGTGAAGCGCTCAAGCAGGGGCTGCGGATCGAAGAGTGTGGAGGCGTGCCAGGCATCGACACGATGGACCGCCTTCTGCGGGCTGTGGCGGCGTTCGAAACGGACGCGTACGAGCTCCCCGTGGCGGCGGCAGCGCTCGAGCGGGGAGGGGGGCGGGCCGCTGCCGAAGGAACGGGGCGCGGAGCCCGTGGGGTGCATACTGTGGAATCGGCGTGCGCGGGGAGGGCGGGGTGCGGGTCGGGATCCTGGGGCCGCTTCAGGTGGCGGGGTGCGCGGTCGGCGGTGCCCGGGTGCGGGCGCTGCTGGTACGGCTGGCGCTGGACCCCGGCCGCGTGGTGACCGCCGATCGGCTGATCGACGATCTGTGGCCGGACGAGCCGCCCGCCCATCCCATGGCGGCGCTGCAGTCGCTGGTGTCCAGGGCGCGCAGGGAAGCACCCGGCCTGATCGCGTCCCACCCCGCCGGATACGTGCTCGACGTGCCGCCGGACGAGGTGGACGCGTGGGCGTTCGAGCGGCTCGTACGGGCCGGTGACGTGCACGGGGCACTGGCGCTGTGGCGGGGCACGGCGTTGGCGGACGCGTACGAACTGCCCTTCGCCACGGCCCCGGCGGCCCGCCTGGAGGAGCTGCGCCTCACCGCCCTGGCCACGAGGATCGCCACCGACCTCACAGCCGGCGACCGCACCGCCACCGACCTCACGGCCGACGGCGGAGCCGCCGCCGAGGGCCGGCCCGACCTGGTGGCCGAGCTGGAGGAACTGGTCGCCGCCCATCCGTTACGCGAGCCGTTCCACGCCCTGCTCATCCGCGCGCTGGCCGCGAGGGGGCGGCGGGCGGAGGCGCTCGACGTCTTCGAACGGATAAGAGCCGCCCTGGCCGACGAGCTGGGCGTCGATCCCGGGCCCGAGCTGCGGGAAGCCCACCTGGAAGCGCTCAAGGACGCCGAGCCGAAGACCAACCTGCCCGCCCGGCTCACGAGCTTCGTGGGCCGATCGGAGGACATCTCCCGGCTGAACGGGCTCCTCGACCGGGCCAGGCTGGTCACGCTCGTCGGGCCCGGCGGGGCCGGGAAGACCCGGCTGGCCGTCGAAGCGGCCGCGAACCTCAAGGTGCCGGACGGCGTGTGGCTGGTCGAGCTGGCCGCCGTCACCGACGTACGGGCCGCCGTGGAGAGTGTGCTCAGGACGACCGACCTCACCAGAGCCCTGCGCGGCACCGCGCCCCTGATCGTGCTGGACAACTGCGAGCACCTGATCGAGGACGCCGCCAAGATCGCGCGGTGGCTGCTGTCCGAGGTAGGAGGGCTGAGGATCCTCGCCACCAGCAGGGAGCCGCTCGACATCCCAGGCGAGACGCTGCACCAGGTACTGCCGCTGCCCGAGGAGAAGGCGGCCGAGCTGTTCATGGACCGGGCCGCCGCCGCCAGGCCCGCCCTCCGGCTGAGGCGGGAGGAGGCCACGCGGATCTGCCGCGAGCTCGACGGCATCCCGCTGGCCATCGAGCTGGCCGCCGCGCGCCTGCGTACGATGCCGGTGTCCGTGCTGGTCGAGCAGCTCGGCGACCGGCTGGCCTTCCGCGGCGGCCGCACGTCGGAGCCCCGCCACCGCACGCTGCGCGCGGTCATCGACTGGAGCTGGAACCTGCTCTCCGAGCGCGAGCGCGACCTGCTCCGCGGCCTGACGGTGTTCTCGGGCGGCGCCACGTACGAGGCGATCTCCCAGGTCTGCGGCGGCGAGCTGGACCTGCTCTCCTCGCTGGTGGACAAGTCGCTCATCCAGATCTCCGGTGACCGCTACACGATGCTGGAGACCATCAGGCAGTACGCCGCCGCCGACCTCCCTGAGCTCCGCCTGGCCCACGCCCGCTACTACACGGAGCTGGCCGAGACCGCGGAGCCGCACCTGCGGACCGGCGACCAGCTCACATGGCTGACCGTGCTGGACGCCGAGCGGGGCAACCTGGACGCGGCGCTGCGCCACACCGACGACCCGCTCAGGCTGATCCTGCCGCGGTTCTGGCCGTGGATCATGCGGGGCAGGCAGCGCGAGATCCTGCAGCAGGCCGAGGCGGTGCTGCGCAGGGTGGGAGACGTGCCGCCGCCGGGCCGGGCGCTGGCGCACGGGATCTGCCAGGTGCTCATGGGGGCCGAGCCCACCCAGGCGGTGCTGGAGTCGGACCATCCGGCCGCGCTCAACTCCTGGGCGATGGGGGCGATGAGCGGGGGCGCGCCGCCCGCCGACGTGGTGGACCTCACCGATCGGGCCGCGGAGCGGCTGCGCGATCATCCCGACCTGTGGACCAGGTCGGCGGCGCTGCTGGCCGCGGGCATCGTCCGGTTCGAGTACGGGGCGGTGGCCGGGGCCGAGGACCTGCTGAAGCCGGCGGTCGAAGGGCTCAGGGTCACCGGCGACCGGTGGGGGCAGTGGGCCGGGCTCTTCTGGCTCTCGCTGGCCGCCGAGAATCGGGGAGACTTCGCCGCGGCGGTCGCCCTGGCTGAGGAGCCGGAGCGGCTGGCCGCCGAGCTGACGGGGCCCGATACCCCGATGGGGGTGATGACGTTCTCGCTGCGGGTCGGGCAGCTCAAGGGGCGCGCGGGGGACCACACCGGGGCCGCCGCCGCGCTGGAGCAGGCGTGGGCCGCGGCTGTCAGGTCCGAGGACCGGGCGATCGTGGCCAGGGTCATGCACGCCAGGGCCGAGCTGGCCAGGCGTACCGGCCGCCCGGAGGAGGCCGCCCGGCTGCTGGAGGCGGCGCTCGGGCTCGACGTCGAGCTTCCCGCGCAGGCCAGGGCGTTCATGTACGTCGAGCTCGCCCGCGTGCGCGAGCCCGGCGAGCCGTTGCGCCGGGCTCTGGAGCTGATGGCCACGTGCTCCGACAGGACCGCGCGGGCGACCGTGCTGGAGGGCGTGGCCGAGCACCTGGAGCCGGCGGTGGCGGCCGAGCTGCTCGGCGCCGCTCGGGCACTGCGCGGGATCGACGAGTCCGCCGATCCCCACGTCCACGAGCTGGCGGGAAGGTGCCTGGCCGCACTGGGCGAGGACGGCTACCGCGCGGCGTCGGCGAGGGGCGCTTCGATGCCGAACCCGGAGAGGTACGCGCTGAGGCCGCTCTCGTCCCCGTGATAGCCGATGTAGCCGTCGGGGCGGACGAGCATGACGCCCTGCCGGCCGTCGAGCGGCGGAAGAACCTTGAAGGGATACTTCGTCGCCGTGTCCGCCAGCAGCAGGAAGCCGGTGCCGCGCTGCTCGGCGAAGAGCGCGCCGAGCCGCTCGCCGCCGCGCTCGCCCACCGACAGGGGGCTGCCGAGGTAGGCCAGATCGAGCTGGTTGGTGTCGTCCCCGCGCCTGGTGTCGTTCTCCCTGTACAGGCGGGTGCTGAGGCCCAGCACGTGCTCCGCTACCGCCATCCGCTCGTCCTCGTACGTCTCCAGCAGCGCTTCGGAGCCGACGGCCAGCTTCCAGCCCAGGTTGTAGGCGTCCTGGACGCCGGTGTTGAGCCCCTGGCCGCCCGCCGGCGTGTGCACGTGGGCCGCGTCCCCGGCCAGGAACACCCGGCCGTCCCTGAACCGTTCGGCCATGCGTATGTTGACCCGGTACTCCGAGCGCCACACGACCTCGTCGATCCGGACGTGCGGCGCGTGCCGGCCGACGAGCCCGAGCAGGTCGTCGTCGCCGGTGTACGGGGCGACGAGCTGGAAGACGTCGGTGTTCGGCAGCGGGCAGATCGTGAAGTGGATGGCCTGCTCCGCCATCGAGCCCCAGACGTGCCAGTGCTCGTGGTCGAGGTCGCCCGTCTTGATGTCGGCCAGCAGCATGCGCTCGCTCTCGTACGTCTCGCCGGCGAAGCCGACGCCGAGCCGCTTGCGTACGATGCTGCGGCCGCCGTCCGCCCCGACCAGGTAGGCGCAGCGGACGTGCTCGCCCGTGCTCAGGTGGGCCGTCACGCCCTCGTCGTCCTGCTCGAACCCGGTCAGCTCGACCCCGAACTCCACCTGATGCCCCAGCTCGGCCAGCCGGTCGCGCAGGATCCGCTCGGTCCGCCACTGCGGCTGCATGATCAGGTTGGGGTACGGCACGCCTTCCGACGGCTCGCGGATCTCGTCCATGCGCCCTTCCCAGACGACCTGGTCGCCCTGGTAGCTGCGCAGGCTCGGGTATTCGCGGCCGGTGGCGAGGATCTCGTCGATCACGCCGAGGTCGTCGAAGACCTCCAGCGTGCGCGGCTGCAGCCCCTTGCCGCGCACGCCGGTGTTCGGCTGCGGGGAGCTCTCCACGATGCGGAAGTCGACGCCCCTGCGGGCCAGCTCGATGGCCAGCGTCAGTCCCGTCGGCCCGGAGCCGACGATCAGCGTGTTCGTCATGGGGATGACGATGCACAGGGCCGCTGCCAGATCTCTGTCAGCCGCTTTCAGCGGCGTAGCCGATGGAACAGCGCCACGCGGGCGCGGCTGCCGAACCTACGTGACGCCTTCTTGCTGGAGGCGCTTGAGCAGCGTGTCCCGGCGGCCCTCGAGCTGGGCGATCAGCTCTTCCTGCTCGTCCGCCTGACTGATCACGGCCGAGATCTCCACCTGGTCGGTCGCACCGAAGTCGCGGATCTGGTTGCGCAGGTCCTGATTCTCGGCTCTCAACCGGGCCAGATCCTCTTCGATCTGCCGGAGTTCGTCCTTTGTGCTCATTTACCTGCTCTACCCAGATGCGTCCCGCCGATTACCCCCCAGAATGGGAGGCATGCGAAGGCCCTCCACCAGTACGATCGTGTCACTCGTGGTGATCGCGGCGACGCTGGTCGGCACGGTCGTCACGTACGCGTTCCGGGAGGACGCGCAGCCCAACGTCCTCGACGTGGTGCTGCCGGTCATCGCCTGCTGCGGGCTGCTGCTGCGGGAGCGCTATCCCGTCGGGGCGCTGATCCTGGTGATGGTGTGCGTCGGCATTTACTACCCGTACGCGGGGCTCGACGGGCCGCTCGCCATACTCCCGTTCGTCGCCCTCTACACCGCGGCCGACCGGGGCCACCTCACCGCAGCCATCGCTGTGGGGGCGGCGTCGCTGCTGGGCATGGGGATCGGCGAGACGGGCGGCGTCAGGCACGTGGAGAACAGCCTGTTCCTCATGATCGCTGGCTGGGAGGTCGCGGCCGTCGCGTTCGGCGGCGTCACCCGCAGCCGTCGTGCCTACCTGCGGGCGGTCGAGCAGCGTGCGCTCGAGGCCGAGCACAGCAAGGAAGAGGAGGCCAGGCGGCGGGCGAGCGAGGAGCGACTGCGGATCGCGCGCGAGCTGCACGACGTGCTCGGGCACAACATCTCCATGATCAACGTGCAGGCCTCGGCGGCGCTGCACGGGTTGAAGAAGCGGCCGGAGGACGCCGAGACGGCGCTGCGGACGATCAAGGACAGCAGCAAGGAGACGCTGCGCGAGCTGCGGACCACCCTGGGCGTGCTGCGCCAGGTGGACGAGGACGCGCCGACCACGCCCGCCGACAGCCTCGCGCGGGTGGAGGCGCTGGTCGCGGCGTCGGGGCTGGAGGTGCGTACGGAGCTGTCCGGGCCGCTCGACGCCGTGCCGACCGAGGTGGACCTGGCGGCCGCCCGCATCGTGAGGGAGGCACTCACCAACGTCTCCCGCCATTCCGGCACAACCCAGGCAACGCTCACGATCACCAACGCATCAGGAAATATCATGATCCGCGTGGAGGATGATGGGCCGGGCGCCACGTACGACGAGGGCAGCGGCTTCGGCCTGCAGGGCATGCGCGAGCGCGCCATGGCGCTCGGCGGCACCCTGGAGGCCGGCTCGCGCCCCGAGGGCGGCTTCCGCGTGGTCGCCCACCTGCCACTGAACCTGCCATCGAACGGGGCCGGATGATCCGCGTACTGCTCGCCGACGACCAGACCCTGGTACGGGCCGGGTTCCGGTCCATACTCAGCGACGAGGACGACTTCGAGGTCGTCGCCGAGGCCGCCAACGGCGCGGCGGCCGTGGCCGGGGCC
>NZ_JBFAMX010000042.1:0-37277 GCF_040659615.1 Nonomuraea sp. NPDC049784 | reverse complement strand
CGCAGCGTGGACGCGTTCTTCGACCTGCCGTTCAGACCCTCGATGGCGGCCTGCGCGGTCGCCTCGGCGGATCTGCCGGCCACGGCCACCATCGAGGGTCTGAACGGCAGGTCGAAGAACGCGTCCACGCTGCGCCACGCCTGGGAGTGGGTACGGCCCATGAACGCGTAGCCGACCATGCCGATCCCGATGACAGGCCTCATGACTCGAACCCGAGAGGCAGGTACTGGGCGGCGTTGTCCTTGGTGATGGTCTCCGAAGCCAGGGTGATCGACTGCGGCACCTGCTGCTCCAGCAGGTCGCTCATGCCCTTGCCCTGGGCGATCAGCCGGGCGATCTTGATCGCCGAGGCGGCCATCGTGGGGGGATAGGTGACGGTGGCCTTCAGCACGCCGCTGTCGGCCTGGATGTCACGCATCGCGTTGGCCGAGCCCGCGCCGCCGACCATGAAGAACTCGTTGCGACCGGCCTCCTTGATCGCCGCCAGCACGCCGATGCCCTGGTCGTCGTCGTGGTTCCAGATCGCGTCGATCTTCTTGTGCGCCTGGAGCAGGTTGGCGGCCACCTGCGTTCCGGACTCCACCGTGAACTTGGCGTCCTGTTGCGCGGTCACCTTGAAGCCGTACGTCTTCAGCGCGTCGGCGAAGCCCTTGCTGCGGTCCTGGGTCAGCGGCAGCGTGGCGATGCCCTGGATCTCCAGGATGACCGGGTTGGAGACGCCCTTGTCCTTCAGCGTCTTGCCGATGTGGTGGCCGGCGGCCACACCCATGCCGTAGTTGTCCCCTCCGATCCAGGCCCGGTACGACAGCTTGTCCGGGAAGACGCGGTCCACGTTGACCACCGGGATGCCCGCGTCCATGGCCTGCCGGGCGACCTGGTTGAGCTGCTGGCCGTCGTTCGGCAGGATCACCAGCACGTTGACCTTCGCCTGGATCAGCGACTCCACCGCCGAGATCTGCTGGTTGATGTCGTTGGTCGGCTCGACCGGCTTGAATTCGACGTCGGTGTACTGCTTGGCCGCGTCCGCCGCGTTCTTGCTGATGGCGGCGATCCAGCCGTGGTCGGCGGCCGGGGCCGAGAAGCCGATGACGACCTTCTCGCCAGGAGCGTCGTTGCCGTCCTTGGCCGCGGGAGCGGCGGCGGGCGCGCTCGCCTGCTGGGTGGCGACCGGCTCGTTGCTGGTGCAGGCGCTGATGAGGGCACCCGCGCCGAGGGCGGCGCCGCTGAAGAGGAAGCCGCGCCGGGCGACGTTCTTATCCATGTCTTCTCTCCTTGCTGAAGCCGGAAGGCTTGAGATCCGGCCCTGGTGTCAGGTGTGTGTTTTGAGGCTTCGCCGCTGCAGCAGCACGGCGGCGACGATGATCGCGCCCTTGGCGATGAGCTGGTCGGCGGTGTTCAGGCCGTTCAGGATGAACAGGTTGGTGATCACAGTGAAGATCAGCAGACCGAGGATCGATCCGATGATCGTGCCCCGGCCGCCGCTCAGCAGCGTCCCGCCGATGATCACTGCGGCGATCGCGTCCAGCTCGTACAGGTCGCCGTGTGTGGACGATCCGGTCGTGGTCCTGGCCATGATCAGCACGGCGGCGATCCCGCAGCACAACCCCGACAGGGCGTACAACAGCAGCGTGTGCTTGCGCACGTCGATGCCGGCCAGGCGGGCGGCCTCGGGATTGCCGCCCACCGCGTAGGTGCGCCGGCCGAACGTCGTGCGGTTGAGCACCAGCCAGCCGAACAGCACCACCAGCGCGAACACGTACACCAGCAGCGGCAGCCCGAGCACCCGCGTGGTCGACAGGCTCACGATCATCGAGTTGTCCTGCTGCACGAGCTGTGTGCGCTGGTTGGACATCCGCTGCGCCAGGCCGCGCCCGGCCACCATCATCGCCAGCGTCGCGATGAACGGCACCATCCGGCCGTAGGCGATCAAGATCCCGTTCAGCAGGCCCGCGCCGGTGCCCACCAGCACCGCGCACACGATCATCACGACCGGCCCGTAGGACTGGGTCGCCAGCGTGGTCGCCCATACCGACGCCAACGCCATCAGCGCGCCCACCGACAGATCGATGCCACCACCGATGATCACGAACGTCATGCCAACAGTGATCACCCCGATGGTCGAGGCCAGCGCCAGGATGCTCACCAAGTTGGAGGAGGTGGCGAAGTTCTCCGGCTTCGTCACCAATCCCACGATCGCCAGCAGTGTCAACGCCGCGACCAGCCCCAGATGCCGGACGTCACCCAGCCGGCCGAACCGCCCGCCCGGTCCCGCCGCCTTCAATCGCGGACCTGTCGGCGCGGCCTGATCAACCTCAGTCATGCGATGCTCCTTCGATGGGGGGATTTGCCACATCGGATCCGGGCCTCTGTCCTGCGGAGACCATCACCAGGTCGAGCACCCGGTGCTCGTCCAGGTCCTCGGCCGGCGCCTCATGGACGATCCGGCCCTCACGGATGACCAGCACGCGGTCGGCCAGGCCCAGCACCTCAGGCACCTCGCTGGACACCAGCAGCACACCGATGCCGTCGTCGGCCAGCTTGCGCACCAGCGCGTACAGCTCGGCCCGGGCACCGACGTCCACCCCACGCGTGGGCTCGTCGAGCAGCAGCAGCTTGCGGTCCTCGGCCAGCCAGCGTCCCAGCACCGCCTTCTGCTGGTTGCCGCCCGACAAGGTCCTGATGGGCCGGCGCGGATCGGTCGGGCGAATGTCCAGCGCCTGCGACAGCCGTTCGGCCTCGGCGAACTCGGTCCGGCGGTCGAGCCAGCCCAGCCACCGCGGCCTGGTGTAGCGGCTCAGGCTCGCCAGCGTGATGTTCTGCGCGACGGGGTGGTCCAGCAGCAACGCCTGCGCCTTGCGCTCCTCGGGGGCCAGGCCCATGCCCATCCGCACCGCGCGAGTCGTGCTGCCCGGCCGCACCGTCCGCCCATCGAGCACGACCCGGCCACCGGCCCGTCGCGCGCCGTAGATCGCCTCGATGATCTCGCTGCGGCCGGAGCCGACCAGGCCCGCCAGGCCGACGATCTCCCCGGCCCTGATGCTGAACGACACGTCCGCGAACCGGCCGGGCAGCGTCAGGTTCTCCACCCGCAGCACCTCGGGCCGCCCCTCGTGGGCTCCCCTGCCCGGCCGGGGCGGGAAGACATACTCGACGTTGCGGCCGGTCATCAGCGCCACGATCTTCGAGGTCGAGGTGTCCTTGGCCACCAGCCCCACCGCGACCGTGCGCCCGTCCTTGAGCACGGTGACTCGGTCGCCGATCTCGCGGATCTCCTCCAGCCGGTGGGAGATGTAGATCACCGCCACGCCCTGGGAGGTGAGGTCACGGATCACCCGGAACAGGTTGCCGACCTCGTCGTGGTCCAGCGCGGCCGACGGCTCGTCCATGATGATCACCCGGGCCGAGTGCGACAGCGCCCTGGCCATGCTGACGATCTGCTTATGGGCCGGCGACAGCGAGCTCACCTCGGTGCGGGGGCGGATCTCGCCGTGCCCCAGCCGCTCGAGCAGCTCGGCCGTCGCCCGGTCGGCCTCGGCCCGGCGGGAGAACCCGAAGGTCGCCATCTCGTGGCCGAGGAAGATGTTCTCCGTCACGCTCAACCCGTCCACCAAATCGAGTTCCTGGTAGATGGTGGCGATTCCGTGGCCCATCGCCGCGGTCGGCGGCGCCAGCCGTACGGGCGAGCCGTCGAGCAGCACCTCGCCCTCGTCGGGTTCGTGGGCACCGGACAGGATCTTGATGAGCGTGGACTTCCCGGCGCCGTTCTGGCCGAGCAGGCAGTGCACCTCTCCGGCTCTGACCTCAAGGTTCACGCCGTCCAAGGCGCGCACGCCCGGGAACTGCTTGACGATTCCTCGCATCACGAGCAGCGATGACGAGTCGGATGGTGACCGCGGCACAGGGGCCTCCCTCGGTTACGGTGTGGCCGGGCCCGCCTGATGGCCCCGCCCGCCTGACGGCGCCGGTTGGCACCGCCGCGACGGCACCGAGGTCGGCGTCAACGGTGCCGGTGCGGCTTCGGGCGACCGATCAGGCGGGCGGGACGTTCTGGGTGGGGAAAGGGCACGGGAAAAGGGCACAGGGGTTTCCGCCCGCCTGGCCGCATGCCCCATGGCCGCGGCACGCGAGATGGGCGGGATGTGCCGAGGCGGTGCGGAACAGGACGGTCAGGCGGACGGGAGGTTCAGGGAGCGGGCGGTAGATCGGAACCGCGTGCCGAGACGCGGGTCAGGCTGACTGTGGCGATCAAGCCATCGGGGTTCCCTCGATAACCCCGATGGTTGGAGACGTTCGGCTCGAGATGCTTGTGGGGTCGGACAGTGCTCGTTCGACGACGACTCCGGCCGCTCCGCGTGAGGCGGCGCCGAAGCCGAGGTCAGAGGCGACGAACCGGCAGCGCTCGACAGCGTCGCTCATGCCCAGGCGTGCCAGCGTCTGTTGCGCTGCGGGGATGATCAGGTCGGCGAGTCGCGCGAAGTACCCGCCCAGCACGATCACCCGTGGGTTGAAGAGGTTGACCAGCATGGCCGCCCCGATTCCGAGCCACCGGCCCACCTCCGCGGCGGCGGCGTCGACGCGGGGATCTCCTTCGGCCCGTCGGTGCTCGATCTCGGCCAGCCGCTCCTCCGGGTCACGGACGAGATGCGGGCCCGTGCCGTACGCGCGGTCTGGTGTGGCCATGCGGACCAGCGCGGCCAGCCCGACTTTGGTCTCCCAGCAGCCGACCCGGCCGCAGCGGCACGACTCGCCGGAGGGGTCGATCATGACGTGGCCGACCTCCCCCGCGAATCCGTCCGCTCCGCCCAGCAGTCGGCCGCCGGCGATGACGCCGCCGCCGATGCCCACCTCGCCTGTGAGGTAGACCAGGTCGGAGGTGCCCGCCGCGACGCCCGAGGTGTACTCGGCCAGGGCGGCGAGGTTGGCGTCGTTGTCCACCGCGACGGGGATGTCCGCGGCGATGTTCGCGTGGGACAGCCGCTCCGCCACCGCCACCCCGCGCCAGCCGAGGTTCGGGGCGAGGACGACGGTGCCGGTGGTGGTGTCGATCAGGCCGGGGACAGCCACGGTGATCCCGGCCGGCGTGATCCCGAGCCGGTCGAGGTCGGCGACGGTCCTCTCGGCCATGCGGGCCAGCTCGTCCAGCGAGCGTTCCGGGCCGGAGCCCATGGCGTCGAAACCGATGCGCCGGTCGATGATCACCCTGCCGGCCAGGTCGGTGGCGATCGCGGCGATGTAGTCGACGTTGACTTCCATGCCGAGGGCGCCGACCCGGGAGCCGTCCAGGGTGAGCGCGACACCTGGGCGGCCGACGGAGCCGGCGTGCTGCGGCCCCATCTCCTTGACCAGTCCGCGCGCCTGCAGCTCGCTCACCAGACTGGTGACGGTCGCCTTGTTCAGCCCGGTCGCGGCGGCGACGGCCGATCGGGTGCACGGGCCGCACGCGCTGACGTGACGCAGCACGAGGGCGAGGTTGGAACGGCGCACGGTGGCCTGATCCGCGGGAACTCCCGCGGACCCGCCGCGACTCATCGAGTCGGTCGCGCGGCCGTCGGCCCGGCTGTGGTCCACGCTCCTCCTCGATTAGTTCAGATGGCTAGCCGAATTAAAAGCACGACTTCCTGCGGACACAAGTATTAAATCGTTCGTAACTTGCGTAACGTTCCGGTAACTCGAGCGAGAAACGTGGCGGAAGTGCACGGACGTGAGCGATGCCAACTCGTTACGAACTTGAGGGGTGCGTGGTCCGACATCGCCGTGTTACAACCCTGATTAATTGATCTCGGAGACAAACAAAGGGGCAGGTGGTGCGGGTGACGTACAGACCGTCCCGCTCCCGCTCCCCGGGCGGCGCCGCGCCGACGGGTCCCGCCACGCTGCGCCGGGCGAACCTCTCGCTGGTGCTGCGCGAGCTGCGCGACCACACATCCCTGTCCCGTGCCGAGATCGCGCAGGCGACCGGGCTGCACCGGGCCACCGTCTCCAATCTCATGGCCGAGCTCCTGGAACGGCGGCTGGTGCGGGAGGTCGGTGTCGAGCACGTGGGCGCGATCGGGCGTCCCAGACGGGCGGTGGCGCTGCACGGCGCGCACGTCGGCGCCCTGGGCATGGAGATCAACGTCGACTACATCGCGGTCCACGGCACCGACCTGAGCGGCCGGAGCCTGGTCGAGCGCCGGGTGGTCCACGACGCGATGGGCAGCGGCCCGGACAGCGCCGTGCGCCGGCTCGGGCTCGTGGCCAAGGAGGCCGTGGAGGCGATGCGGCGGGCCGGAGCGGTCCCGACCGGCATCGCGGTGGCCGTCCCCGGACTCGTGGACGTGACACGCGGCGTCGTGACACTCGCGCCGAACCTCCACTGGCGCGACCTGCCCCTGGCCGAGCAGCTGAGCTCCATACTCGGCCCGCAGAGCGTGCCGGTGCGGGTGGACAACGACGCGAACCTCGCCGCCCTGGCCGAATACACCTCCGGCGTCGCCGCCGGCACACCCCACCTGGTCTATCTCACCGGAGAGGTGGGCGTGGGCGGCGGCATCATCTCAGGCGGCGAGCTTCTGCGCGGAGCGGACGGATTCTCCGGCGAGGTCGGACATCTGCGGGTCGACCCTAACGGCGACCGATGCGGCTGTGGCCGCATCGGCTGCTGGGAGACCAAGGTCGGCCTGGCCGCGCTCGTCCGCGCGGCCATGCCCGAACAGGCGTACGGGTTGCCCGGCATGCCGGTGCCCGATCCCGGCGAACGGGTGGCCGACATCACCAGGGGCCTGGCCTCGGGCGACCGGCGGATGGTGACGGCGGTGGCGCAGGTCGGCGAGTGGCTCGGGCTCGGCGGCTCGATCCTGGCCAACCTGTTCAACCCGCGAGTGATCGTCATCGGCGGCTACTTCGCCTCACTGGCCCAGTGGCTGCTGCCACACGCACAAGATCAGCTGCGACGGCTCGTGGTGGCCGCTCCCGCCGCCCAGTGCCGATTCGTCGCCTCCACGCTCGGCTTCGGCGCCGCCTCCCGGGGCGCCGCGAGCATGGTGGTCAACCACATCATCGACGATCCGACGACGATCTTGGATTCACTCCGCAGGCCGGCACCTTACTGACGGCCCCACAGACCTGGAGACGGCACCCTCCAGCAACCCGCACTATCCGCTACCACCAAGTGGCAACAGCGCGGCGGCGCGCGCCTTGCCTGACGTCCCCCCGGTCAGGAAGGGTTTTCCATGTCACCACGTCCTCGAACGTGGGCCAGGCTGCTCAACGCGGTCCTGCCAGAAGGCGGACGACGCCCGAGACGTCGAACCGCTACCACGATGGCCTTAGCCCTCGTCGCCCCTTTCCTCACGCTCCTTGCGGCGCCCGTGAGCGCCGAGGCCGCCACGGCGGCGGAGCCCGCCTTCAAGGTGCTCGTCTTCTCGAAGACGACCGGATTCCGGCACGACTCGATCCCCGAGGGCATCGCGGCCGTGCAGAAGCTCGGCCAGGACAACAACTTCGCGGTCGACACGACCGAGGACAGCGCCCTGTTCACAGACCAGAACCTGGCGCAGTACCAGGCCGTGGTCTTCATGTCCACGACCGGTGACCCGCTGGGCACGCAGGAGCAGAAGGACGCCTTCCAGCGCTACATCCAGGGCGGCGGCGGCTTCGTGGGCGTCCACGCCGCCGCCGACAGCGGCTACAACTGGGCCTGGTACGGCAAGCTGGTCGGGGCGTACTTCAAGCAGCACCCGGCGATCCAGCAGGCCACAGTCAAGGTCGAGGACCCGGCGCACCCGGCGACCAAGGATCTCCCGACGACCTGGATCCGTACCGACGAGTGGTACGACTACCAGACGAACCCGCGTGGCACGGTCCACGTGCTGACGTCGATGGACGAGAAGTCCTACACCGGCGCCACGATGGGCGCCGACCACCCGAACACGTGGTGTCAGGACTTCGACGGCGGCCGTTCGTGGTACACCGGGCTCGGCCACCTCAAGGAGAACTACAGCGAGCCCAACTTCCTGAAGCTGCTGCTCGGCGGCATCCAGACCGCCGCCGGCGCGGTCAAGGCCGACTGCTCGGCCTCGCAGAGCAGCAGCTTCGAGAAGGTCACGCTCGACGACAACACGTCGAACCCGATGATGGTGGACGTCGCCAAGGACGGCCGGGTCTTCTACATCGACCGGCTCGGCGAGGTCAAGATCATCAAGCCGGCGGGCGGCACGGTGACGGCGGCGAAGCTGAGCGTCTTCACCGCCAACGAGAGCGGCCTGCTCGGCATGGCGCTCGACCCCGGCTTCGACTCGAACCACTGGGTGTATCTCTACTACTCGCCCACCGGGACGAACGTCGACCGGCTGAGCAGGTTCACCGTCACCGGTGACACCCTGGACCTGTCGAGCGAGAAGAAGATCCTCGACGTCCCGGTGCAGCGGGCCGAGTGCTGCCACCACGGCGGCGGCATGGTGATGGACCCCAAGACCGGCAATCTGTGGCTGGGCACGGGCGACAACACCAACCCGTTCGCCTCCGACGGCTACGCGCCGCTCGACGAGCAGTCCGGCCGCGCCAACTGGGACTCCCAGCGCACCGCGGGCAACACCAACAGCCTGAGCGGCAAGCTGCTGCGGATCCACCCCGAGGCCGACGGCACCTACACCATCCCGTCCGGCAACCTGTTCGCGCCGGGCACGGCGAAGACCAAGCCGGAGATCTACGGCATGGGCCTGCGCAACCCGTTCCGCATGGGTCTCGACCCCAAGACGGGCAACATCATGCTCGGTGAGTACGGTCCCGACGCGAACGCGGCGAGCTCCACCCGGGGTCCGCAGAACACGGTCGAGTGGAACCTCATCACGAAGCCTGGCAACTTCGGCTGGCCATACTGCATCGGCAACAACACCCCGTACGTCGACTACAACTTCGCCACCAAGCAGTCGGGGTCGCCGTTCAACTGTGCCGCGCCGGTCAACGACTCGCCGAACAACGACGGCCTGACCAGCCTGCCGCCGGTGATCCCGGCGACGATCTGGTACCACTACGCGGCCGACCCGCAGAACTTCCCGGAGCTGAGCGGTGGCGCGCCGATGGGCGGCCCGGTCTACCGCTCCGACCCGAACCTGCAGTCGGACGTGAAGTGGCCGGCGTACTGGGACGGCAAGGCCATCTTCGGTGAGTGGAACAACGACAAGGTGTGGTCGTTCCAGCTCAACGAGAACGGCAGCAAGGTCGTCGAGATGAACCCGATCCTCGGCTCCCTGTCGTTCAAGAAGCCGATGGACATGAAGTTCGGCCCCGACGGCGCGCTGTACATGATCGAGTGGGGATCCGGCTTCGGCGGCGACAACGCCGACTCCGGCATCTACCGCATTGAGTACACCAAGGGCACCCGACCGCCGATCGCCCGTGCCACGGCGGACAAGACCGATGGGCCCCTGCCGCTGACGGTCAAGTTCTCCAGCGAGGGCAGCCGGGACCCGGAGGGCAAGACGCTCACCTACGCCTGGGACCTCGACGGTGACGGGGACACCGACTCCACCGACCCCAACCCCACCTTCACCTACGAGAAGGGGGGCGATTACAGCGTGGTCCTGACCGTCAAGACCCCCGACGGCAAGACCGCCACCGCCAGCGTGTCGATCAGCGCGGGCAACACTCGTCCCACCGTCAAGGTGGACGTTCCGCCGAACGGCGCCTTCTTCGAGTTCGGCGACCAGGTGAAGTTCAAGGTCACCGTCACCGACGCCGAGGACGGCACGATCGACTGCGACAAGGTCAAGATCCAGGCGATCCTCGGCCACGACAGCCACGGCCACCCGCTCGACCAGCTCAAGGGCTGTGAGGGCACCCTGCAGACCCAGCAGGCGGGCCACGGCGAGTACGACAACCTCTTCTACGCCATCGAGGCCAGCTACACCGACGGGGGCGCCAATGGCGCCGGACCGCTGACCGGGCGGGGCCAGATCATCCTGGAACCCAAGCGCAAGCAGGCCGAGCACTTCGCGCAGACCGGCCGGGTGGCCGACGGCAAGGGCACCGACGCCGCAGGCGTCCAGGCGGAGACCACGACCGACACCCAGGGCGGCAACCAGCACATCGCGTTCGTCCAAGACGGCGACTGGTGGTCGTTCGACCCGGTGAACCTGTCGAACGTCACCGCGATCCGGCTCCGGGCCTCCTCTGGCGGAGCCGGCGGAACCGTACAGGTCCGGGCGGGCAACCCCGAGACCGGCGCTCTGGTCGGCTCGGTCGACGTGCCGCCCACCGGTGGCTGGCAGACGTTCACCGACGTCACACTCGACCTGACCAGCCCACCGACCGAGAGCGGACCGCTGTACTTCGTCGTGCGCAAGCCGGCGAGCGCGGCCGACAACGCCTACCTGGCCAACGTCAACTGGGTCGACTTCGTCGGCAAGGGCGCCACGGACAACGAGCGTCCGGCCGTGACCGCGACGGCGACCCCGGCGACGGGCGTCGCCCCGCTGAAGGTCGACTTCAAGGCGACGGCCACCGACCCCGAAGGCGACCCGATCACCTACAAGTGGAATTTCGGGGTGACCGGCGCGCCGGAGCCCACCACGGCCGAGGCGAGCTACACCTACACCGCGCCGGGCAACTACACGGCCGTGGTGACCGTGACCGACGACAAGGGCGCGTCGGCCACCGCCCAGGTCCCGATCAAGGTGGACGCGGCGGCCACGGTGTGCTTCACCGGCCGTTCCGACGACTTCCTGGGCAGCCAGCTCGACCGTGACCGCTGGTCGGTCATCCGGGAGAACCAGGACCTCAAGGTCGCGGACGGCAAGCTCGTGATCCCGACCTCGACCACCGACATCTACAGCACGGGCGGCAACACGCCGAACATCGTCGTGCAGCCGGCGCCCTCGGGTGCGTGGACCGCCACCGCCAAGCTCACGCTGGACGCGCGTGACGCGTACCAGCAGGCGGGCCTGGTCATCTACGGCGACGACGACAACTACGCCAAGATGGTGCTCCAGGCGCGGTCGACCTCGGGTTCCAACCACGCCAGCCGTATCTTCCAGTTCATCCGGGAGGAGAACGGTAGCCCGAACGAGGTGTCGCAGAGCAACACGGCCAACCTCGGGGACTCCTACCCCGACACGGTGTACGTGCGGTTCGTCAGCGACGGCACCAACATCACCGCCCACTACTCCTCGGACGGCACCACGTTCACCGCGATGCCGCAGACCAAGCCGCTCGCCGGGATCGCCAACCCCAAGATCGGCCTGATCTCGCTGGCCGGGGCCAACCACCCGGTGGTGGACGCGTCCTTCGACTGGTTCCACATCACGCCGGACGACAAGGCGACGGCGCCGGACCCGGACGACCAGTTCGACGACACCGCGCTCGACTCCTGCCGCTGGAACGCGGTCGTGCGCCCCGACGCCACGGCGGCGCGCGTCGGCAACGGCAAGCTGGAGCTCGACACCACGACCGGTGACATCTACGGGACCGGCAACAGCGGCCCGAAGAACTTCATCCTGCAGACGGCACCGAGCGGCGACTGGACGCTGGAGACCAAGGTGGACGCCTCGGCGCTCAACGAGCAGTACCAGCAGGGCGGCCTCATGGTGTACACCGGCGACGACGACTACGTGAAGCTCGACTTCCTCACCACCAACTCGGCAGGCTCGACGGTGGCGCGAAGCATCGAACTGCGCAGCGAGGTCGGCGGCACCGTGCAGAACCCGCAGCCGCAAGTGAACAACCTCACCAGCGGCGTGTGGTGGCTGCGGCTGAGGAAGGCGGGCACCACCTACACCGGCTCCTACTCCTCCGACGGCCAGACCTGGACGGATCTCTCCGCGACGGTGGAGAACACCGCGGTGGCCACCGGCGCGAAGGTCGGCGTGTACACCATCGGCACCAACCAGTCGGCGTCGAAGACGGTCACGTTCGACTACTTCCACCTGACCAAGGCAGGCTCGGACAAGACCGCGCCCGTGACGACGGCGACGACCGATCCGGAGCAGCCGGCGGGCGGCACGTTCACCGGTCCGGTGTCGGTCACGCTGAAGGCCACCGACGAGGGCGGCGGCAGCGGGGTCGACAAGACCGAGTACCAGCTCGACGGCGGCGGCTGGACCGCCTACACCGGACCGGTCACCGTGACCGGCGACGGGCAGCACGAGCTGAAGTACCGCTCGGCCGACAAGGCGGGCAACGTCGAAGAGGCCAAGACGCTGACGCTGACGATCTCGGCGTCCGCGCCGCAGGTCAAGCTGACGGTCTCCGCCTCGTCCCGCTGCATCGGCACCTCGGCGTACGTGGCGGTCACGGCCGTCAACGGCTCGGACGTGCCGGCGACGGTGACGCTGACCACCCCGTTCGGTTCGAAGACCGTGGCCGACGTGGCCCCGGGCAAGCAGGCGTACCAGTCCTTCAACAGCCGGGCCGGGCAGATCGACGCGGGCACGGTGACCGTGAAGGGGACCGCGACGATCGGCGGCGGGCAGGTCACCTCGTCGTACGACGCCGCCTACCCGGCGCTCAGCTGCCGCTGACCGCCGATAGCAGAACCGGGGCCGGCCGGCCGAGCAGCCGACCGGCCCCACCCCCTCAATGGAGCGAACACATGAAAATGAACAGGACTACACAGATACTCGCCGCGGCGATGCTCGGTGTCGCGCTCGCCGGCGCCGGCCTCGGCGTGGCCGGTCCCGCGGTGGCGGACGACGACCCCGACAACGGCATCGACGTGTCGGTGACGATCGAGCCGAACACCACTCCCGGTGAGGTGTCCATGACCGTCGCCGACAACGGTGGAGTGGCCCTGCAGGAGGACGGCTCCAACGCCGCCGCCCGCCAGTTCGTCGGCACCCTGCCGACGGTCACGGTGACCGACAGCCGCCGGCCCGAGGAGATCCCCGCCGGCGACTTCTGGGCGGTCGTCGGCCAGGCCAGCGAGTTCACCGCGACGAGCGGTTCGGCGCCGCCCATCGGCCCGCAGTACCTGGGCTGGCGGCCGCGCCTGCTGAGCGACTCCTCCTCCGGGGCGGTGGAGGCCGGTGAGCCCGTCTCCAGCGTCATCTCAGACGGCTCGGGAGCGCCCACCGTCGGTCTGCAGGGGCAGGAGCTGCTGGTGTCGACGGCGAACTCCGCCGACGAGATCGGCACCTATGAGGTCAACGCCGACCTCGCGCTGCGCGCTCCCGCCGACGTCGCCGCCGGCGAGTACCACTCGACTCTGACGCTTTCCCTCTTCAACCAGTCCTGAACCGGAGGCAGGACGCCATCGCCCGCTGTGGGCGTCCGGGACCTGTGCCGGCCTGGCGCAGGTCCCGGACGACCACGATGAGACTGGAGACACCTCTGTTGACCACAAGCCGTTCGCGAGGCGCCCTCGCCCACCTCGCCGTCTTACCCGCTGTCGGCGTTGCCCTGCTGGTCGCCGTCCTGGTCACCACGGTCGCGTTCGCGACCCCATCCGACGCCGACACCACCTGGTCGGTCGTTCCGGCCAACGCCGACGGTCCTGACGGCCGCAGCGTCATCGACCTCGAACTCGCCGGCGGGCAGCAGGTGGTCGAGCATGTGGCGGTCATCAACCGCTCCACTCAGCCGGTCGACTTCGCGATCGACGCCAACGACGGCTACCTGACCTCCAAGGGCTACTTCGACATGCGGCCCTCGGACGCGAAACCGACCGACGGCGGCTCCTGGATAGCGGTTCCCGAGAAGGTGACCATCGCCGCCGGGGCCACCTCCGTCGTGCCGGTGACGGTGTCGATCCCCCAGAACGCGACGCCGGGCGATCACCCCGCAGGTGTGACTGCGTCCCTGGAGACCGTCTCCGGTCAGGTACGGGTCCAGAACCGGGTGGGCGTCCGCCTGAACATCCGCGTCACCGGCGACTATGTGGCCAAGGTGGCAGTGACCGACGTGCAAGCCGAGTACACGGGATCGTGGAATCCCTTCGCCGCCGGATCCGTCGAGGTGACCTACACCGTGGCCAACGTCGGCAACGTCCGGCTGGTCGCGGACAACCGGGTCCTGACGTCCACGTTCGTGGGCGAGAACAACTGGAGTGACCCGTCCGCGGCCAAGGCCAGGGAGCTCATGCCGGGCGGCAGCCGCACGTTCGTCGCACGGGTGCCCGGCGCCTGGCCGCTGGGTCCCATCGGCACGACGGTCACGGTGATCCCCTCGCCCGCGGGCAAGCCGATCCCGGGCGTCACCGCCCAGCGGATGGCGATCGACACCACGGTCTGGGCCCTGCCGTGGCCGCAGCTCGCCCTCCTCGTCCTCCTCATCCTCGCCCCCTTCGCCATCCGGCTGGTCGCCGCCTGGCGCCGCAAGCGCATCGAGAAGCTGATCATGCTCCACAGCAAAGGCACGCCTCAGGAGGCGTGAGCGCCATCGACATCCGTCCTCAGGAGGTGGCGACCATCAACCGACCCAGGCAACCGGCCCCCGCACAGGGTGCGACGTGGGCCCGCGTGCTCGCCCTCGCGGTCGCGTTCGCGCTCGGCGCGATCGTCGCCGGCGGTGTGGTGTTCGCGCTGACCCGGCCGGACTCGATCGAGCAGACGGCCGACCGTCTCCGTGCCGAGTCCGCCCTCCGCGACAAAACGCAGATCAAGACCCTGACGGAGTTGGCCCGCGGCACGCGGGCCCGGCTCCTCCCCGTGCTCGACGGGCTGAGCCGGGCCATGCCGTCCGACGGCACAGCGGGGCCCGTCGCGGTGACCGCCGCCGACGTCGAGGCCTGGCAGCAGGCGGCCGCCGCGGCCGTCCAAGGCTTCGCCGACCCGCCGTCCGGTGAGACCGCCACGACCGTCGACACCTACGCGGCCGCGCGGGGTTTGACAGGACCGGCCCGCGCCGCCGCCATGGATCTGGCCGTACGGCAACGCGCCGAAGCGCTCTTCACCTGGTCGATCGGAGCCACCGCTCTCAACGCCGTGAACATCGACGCGGGCTACGGCCACCAGCACGTGTTCCTACCGACATCACCCGGCGAAGGGGCGCTCACCCCCGACACCGAACCCGAGGGGAGTCACGACTCGTGAACAAGGCACCGGCATACGTCCTCACCGTCCTGCTGGCCGGCCTCACGCTGGTGCTCGGCGCACCGGCGGCCTCCGCCCACGGCGGGCCGATCAAGCTGGAGGTGACGGGAGACGGCGCCGACAACGTCAACGTGCTGGTCACGTACAAGAAGGACGGCCATCCCGTAACGGAGATCGTCGAGGCCACGCTGAAGGCGACCTCGGCAGACGGCCGTTCCTTCGGGCCGGTGCCGCTCAGGTCGGCGCCCGAGGGCCAGAACCTCTACCACTCCGCCGAGCCGCTGCCGAGCGGCGAGTGGCGGGTCACCGTGACCGCGACCGAGCCCTCCAAGGCGAAAGCGACGGTGAAGGTGAAGGCGGGCGTTATCGCCGCCTCACCCGTGGCGGCGACTGCCCCCGCCATGGGGCAGGCGACGGCGCCCGCGCGGAACAAGGCCGCCGCGCCGGCGACCGTAATGGACGACCAAGGTGCGATGGGGACTCCCCTCAAAATCGGCATCATCGTCCTCGTTGCGCTCGTCGCCCTCGTGGCCTGGATCGCCCTTGCCTGGCGGTACCGCATGGGTGTCCGGCGCTGAATTCGGCCGGCCGGGGATTGGCGAATACAACAGGAGGGCGCAACCGACCAGGACCTCGCCGGGGCCGGAGAGGTGGGCTGAGCAATCTCGTTCCGACCCTTGGCGCGGCCCTTGTCACCGGTTATGCGCAGAACTTCTGGATAGGCGCTCATCAAGGTGTCGCCGGGCACGCGTGATGGCGTGCGCGCGCATCGCGCGTTCCTGGGCCGGGTCCCGCGGCCTTGTCAAAGCCGCTGCCCGCGCTGCTCGTGGGCGGCGGCGAGGATGAGGTAGGCGCTGGCCGTCCAGGTGTAGGCGCGGTCGCGCAGGCCCTCGCCGGTGCGCGCGTCGGAGTTCTCCGCGAAACCGGACTGCTCGCACAGCCGCCCGAAGCGGGCGCTGATCTCGTCGGCCAGGGCGATGTGGCCGGCCCGGTGCAGGCCGTCCTCGATGAGTACGGTCGAGGGAGTCCAGATCGGCCCGCGCCAGTAGCCGTCGTCCTGGTAATGCTCGGAGTCGGGGTACTCGGTGGCGGGCCCGAACGCGGTGAGGTGGGACTCGATGCGGGTGGCCAGCGCCGTGTACACCGTGTGCCGCTCGAATATTGTACCGATGACGCGCTCGCAGATAGCGTTCATCCTCGGAGTCCGTGGCAGCGTGGTGATGTCCTACAGCCCTTCAGCTGTGAAGACATCCCGAAAGGCGGAGGTAAAGAGCGCGTCCCGATCGTGGATCAAGAACCGCAGCCCGGCGAGTCGGTCGGCCAGATCCATGACCAGGTTGCGGGCCTGTTGCACCGTCCATGCCCCGGTCGGGTGCGCGGTTACTGACGGCGGAGCACTTGGTTCTCGTGACGGAGCACCAGCAGCTCAACATCTTTGGACAGATCAGAACGGACCAGTACCGCCAGCAGGCCGAACAAGCCCCTCAGCAACCGGTAGGCAAGCGATAACAACACCTCGCGATGGTCGCAGCAGTAGCTCTGATCACGCGGCAAACCCCAGCTCAAAGCACGGAACGTGTTTTCGAGCGGGACACGGTCAGCCCATGAGCAGCCCCGCCAGGAAATGGTCGCACGTCGATCTCGTGGCGCCCTACTTGTGGTGACCACGAGCGTTATCGACAGACTCGCAGACCAGGACCGGGCCACAACCCGCGCCTCTTCGAGGAGAAGATGTACCTGCAGGCCGGCGTGCACCGCATCGACGGACGCGTCCGGCAGGGGTATCGCCTCGGCGGTACCCGGCAGGGAACGGATGGCCCGCAACGCGCAGCGCAGCTCGCCAGCATCGCCGGGTCGGCTCGACCGCGACGACGTCGGCGCCCAGCGTGACCAGGATGGCGGTCAGCCTGCCGGTTCCGGCGCCGAGGTCGAGCACCCGAGGGCCGGGCGCGGGCTCGAGCGCCGAGCGCACGCAGCGTGCGCGTAGTCCGGACGATGCTCGGCGTACACAGTGGTCCACGGGTGAGGCTTCCGGGGGGTCTGCCCTTTTTGCCCCATGCGGATTAAGATCCACCGTGGGAGAACAGGAGTGAGTCATGGCCCGAGTGCTTGTTCTGACCGGCGATGCGGCGGAAGAGCTGGACTCCATGTACCCCGTCTTCCGGCTTCGGGAAGGGGGTCATGAGGCGATCGTGGCCGCCCCCACCACTCGTGCGGTAAAGCTGGTGGTCCACGACTTCGAGCCCGGCTGGGACGCCTATACCGAGCGGCCCGGCCATCAACTGCCGGTGGATCTCGCATTCGCCGACGTGCGCCCTGAGGACTACCAGGCGCTGGTGATCCCGGGCGGCCGCGCGCCGGAGTACATCCGCACCGATCCCGACGTCGCCCGTATCGTGCACTACTTCTTCGAGCGCGGCCTGCCGGTGGGCACGATTTGCCACGGCCCGCAGGTGCCGGGCCGCGCTTGGCCTGCTGCGCGGCCGTACCACGGCGGCGTTCCCGCCGTTGAGGACCGACATGGAGATGGCGGGTGCGACCTTCGTGGACGCCCCCGACGTGGTGGACGGCGCGATGGTCTCCTGTCGTGGCTGGCCAGACCTGCCTGAATGGTCGCGTGCCTTCATGCGCGTGCTGGAGGGCGCGAACGTGTCGTTGTAGGTGGTTCGGTCATGTGCCTGCCGAAAATCTTATCCATGCAGCTCAAGCGGCATGTGAGTACTCGTGGAGGCCTCCTCCGGGTCGGTCTCGTCGGCGTATGTTCAGGTCGGCGATTCGCTCTGGATCGCTGATCAGATTTGGGACGGCGCGCAGTGGAGCTGCCTGGGCCAGGGCCTGGTGGGGTCGGTGCTGGTTGTAGAACCGTTCGTACTCGCGAAGAGCGTGACGCAGATGGTGTTCGTTCCGCAGCAGACAGCGATCGAGGAGTTCGCGGCGGCAGGACTGCACCCATCGCTCCATGATCGAGTTAATACGTGGCATCCGAATCCCGGTGAGCACGGTCTGGATGCCGGCCTCGGCGAGGATTTCGTTTATGAGGGCTGGGAACTTCCCATCCCGGTCTCGGATGAGATAGCGCGCCCGGCAGCCCGTATCCTCCAGGTCCATCACCAGGTTCTTCATCTGCGAGTGCCGAAAATCACGTCCGACAGTCTCACCTGCAAGTCTTTGATGAGCGAAGATCATCTCTTAAGCGGGCGCTCAAGCGATGTTGTGCAGTCGCACTTTCAAGTTGAGCGACCGCACAACTCGTTTTGAGCGATCGCTTAGACGGTGGCGCTCAAGATCTGCCCGCTTGCCAGAAGCTGCAGGTCACCATGTGAGTCGAGTATTCGAGCCCCACAGGTCAGGACGCTTGTCGGAGCCGGTATCGGTAGCGCAAGGGCGCCTCTCCTACCTCTCGTTTGAAGGCGGTGCTGAAGGCGCTTTCCGATGTGTAGCCAAGTTGCACGGCGAGGGCCCCGATCCGGACGTCGTCGTCGCGCAGCGCCCGCTGGGCCAGCAGCATCCGCCAGGAGTTGAGGTAGGTCAGCGGGGGGACACCGGCCACGGAGCGGAACCGCACGGCGAACGACGTCCGCGACGTCGCCGCCGCACGGGCCAGTTCCTCCAACCCCCAGTGCCGGCCCGGTTCGCGGTGCATGAGGGTCAGCGCGGGACGCAGCCGGTCGTCGGTCAGCGCCCGCAGCCACCCCGGCGGCAGTTCGGCCTGGCTCAGGTAAGCCCGAAGCACCTCCAAGATCAGCAGCTGGGCGTGCTGGCGTACGGCAAAGGCAGCGCCCATCCGCTCGGCCGTCACCTCCTCGACCAGCCGGTCGACGCACGCCCGTAGGGCGGGCGCGGCGGCATCGCAGGAGCGAATGAGCGCCACGGGCGGCAGCGTCTGCGTCAGCAGCGCCGCGCCGGCCTGGTTGAGCTCGACGTGGCCGCCGAGGATGACGTCGTCGACGGCGAAGTCCGCGCCGCCGACGCGCAGGGCATAGTCTCCCGGCTCGGGCGCGAACTCCTCGGGCGGGCCGTCACCGGTTCCGCCCTCGGCACGCAGCCACGAGCGGCCGGTCAGGACCGCGACGTCACCGGCCTCCATCTCGATCGGGGCATCCAGCCCGTCGGCCGACAGCCAGCACCGGCCACGCACCATCACCGTCAACTTCAGCGGGCTCGCGATCACCTGCCTTCGTGAACGTACCTTCGTCGGCAACCGCGAGCAGATAGCGCAAGTGCTTGAGATCGATGTCCGGCTTCACTTGATCAGGTTGCCATGTCTGCGGCTATGCCTGCGACGCATACCTCGATGCTCTGCGGGCTTTGGACCTCTCGCTCTCGTTCGGATTGCATCGGGAGGGCCGGAGCGGCCTACTCAAGAAGAAGGACGAAGGAAACGCATGACACCGAAAGCAGTCGTCACCGCAGGAACACGCGGGATCGGCGTGGAAGTGGCGATCGAACTCGCTCAGCGGGGATACGCGGTCACCGTCGTGGGGCGGGACAAGGAGCACGGAGAGCAGGCCGTGCGGCGGATCGGAGACGCCCGCTTCATCCAAGCGGACCTCTCCGTACTGGCTGAAGTTCGTGCGCTAGGAGCACGGCTGGCCGAGGAGGGCCCGCTGCAGTTGCTGGTCAACAACGTCGGCGGTATGTGGTCGACGCGATGGGAGACCGCCGACGGCATCGAGGCGAGCTTCGCGCTGAACCACCTCTCCCCGACCGTATTGACCGAGGCGTTGCTCGACGCGTTGCGGGCGGGCAGGCCAAGCCGGATCGTCGACGCAACATGATCTCGACGTCCTTCGTCGCCTCGCCCGCGTCCCAGGACGGCGTGTTGCGCCGCGGTGACGTCCGTGCCGTCCAGCTCCCGCTCCATGGCGCGCACCACCGATCGGTGCGGCGGCCACAGGCGCCTGATCACCTGATGGAGCAGGTCTCCGGTAGCGGGGCCGCCACCATCCCTTATGACATTCATGATGTCTTAGTGACATAAGTGATGCCGTTGCCGCGCCGTGCCCTCGTGCAGGCCGGTTCCTCGCCTGGCCACCGGACCAGTAGGACAGGGCCGGCCGCCAGAGCATGGGCGCCCCGGTCCCTCCAGCGTCGAGCGCGAGAAACCAGAGGTTCTCGCCTGTCCGGCGCAACGCAGGTCAGGGGCGGGGCAGCACGCCCAGGAGGGTCGCGGTCAGGGCCAGCTTCAAGCTGTCCTTCAGCTCCAGGTGGAAGCGGGCCAGGTCGGGCTCGGCCTGGTAGGCCGCCTGCAGGCTGGGTGGGGGTGTGCTGTACGCCGACAGCGCGCCGGCCATGACCATGGTTTGCAGGCTGAACAGTGTTGCGTTCTCGCCCAGCTCCGGCAGGTACTTCTGGATCAGGGCGGTCATGGTTGTCAGGCGGTCCAGGGAGGCGCGCTTGTAGCGTGCTACGACCTCGACGGAGACGTTGTGTTCCAGGACGCTGCCCTGTGCGCCGAAGAGGTCGCACAGCACCACTCGGCCGGAGAGTGAGCGGCTGAGGATCTCGGCCACCGCTGCCGCTCGCTCGGCCATGGGGAGATTTTCGTCGATGCCGGCGGCCAACTCGCCTGCCAGTTCCGACAGCCACTCCTGCAGGAAGTGGTCCAGCAGTTCCAGCAGCACCGCCTCGCGAGACTCGAAGTAGCGCAGCACGTTCGGCTTCGCCAGGCCTACCCGGCGGCTGAGCTCGTTCAAGGTGACCGCGGCCACAGGCATCTCGTCGAGCATCGCCGACGCCATGTCGAGGATCGCCCGCCGGCGGATCTCCCGCTGCTCTTCGGTTCGCGCCCGCTGGAAACTCACGATCGCCAGCCTAACTTAAGTACCTGCGGTACGTTGACAAAGTACCGAAGGTACTTTAACGTCGTCGGCACAAGATACCTTCGGTACGTTAGTTAGTTGGGAGCCTGACATGAGCGAGAAGTGGACGACGGCGAACATTCCGGACCAGCGCGGGCGGGTGGCCGTGGTGACCGGGGCCAACACCGGACTGGGGTACGAGACCGCCAAGGCACTCGCCGAGCGCGGGGCGTCCGTGGTGCTCGCCGTGCGCAACGTCGAGAAGGGCGAGCAGGCCGCGGCCCGCATGACCGGGCACGTGAGCGTACAGGCGCTGGACCTGACCTCGCTCGACTCCGTCCGCACCGCCGCGGCGGCGCTGCGGTCCCGGCTCGACCGCATCGACCTGCTGATCAACAACGCCGGCGTGATGTACACCCCGAAGCAGACCACCCGGGACGGCTTCGAGATGCAGTTCGGCACCAACCACCTCGGCCACTTCGCGCTCACCGGGCTGCTGCTGGACCTGATGCTGCCGGTGCCCGGCTCGCGCGTGGTGACGGTCAGCAGCACCGGCCACCGCATCCGGGCCGCGATCCACTTCGACGACCTGCAGTGGGAGCGGTCGTACAGCCGGGTCGCCGCTTATGGCCAGTCCAAGCTGGCCAACCTGATGTTCACGTACGAGCTGCAGCGCCGGCTCGCCACGCACGGCACCACCGTCGCGGTGGCCGCGCACCCCGGCATGTCCAGCACCGAGCTCGCCCGCAACGCCCCCGCGGCCCTCCGGCTTCCGCTCACCTGGCTCGCGCCGCTGATCACCCAGACGCCCGCGATGGGCGCGCTGCCAACCTTGCGCGCCGCCACCGACCCCGCCGTGCTCGGCGGTCAGTACTACGGTCCCGGCGGACGCATCCAGGTCATGGGCCATCCCCGGCTGGTCACCTCCAGCCCGGAGTCCTACGAGATGGCCGTCCAGCAGCGGCTGTGGGCCGTCTCCGAAGACCTCACCGGGGTGAAGTTCCCCGTCGTTCAGCCCAGCCGGACCTCGCTCTCCTCTCCTAGAGGTCGATGACGACCTTCCCGTGCACGTGCCGCCCCGCCTGAAGCTCGACCGCGGCACGGATCTGCTCGACCGGAAAGCGTGCCGCGATCGGCACCCGGAGCCGACCCGCCGCAACCAGGCCGGCGATCTCCTCGATGGCGCCCGGGGCGGCGTTGGCGCCGTTCGCCGGCGTGATCCCGTCGACCTGGGCGGCGATGGTGGTGATGCGCTCGTCAGGCACGCCGAGTTCGCGTGCCGCCTGCGCCGTGTCCCTCCCGTGCAGGTCCATGGCCGCAGTGACGCCGGCGGGAGCCAGCGCGCGGACCCGGTCGACCAGACCATCGCCATAGGCGACCGGCTCGGCCCCCAGGGCTCGCAGGGCATCGGCCGAGGTTGCCGACCCCGTCCCGATCACTCGCGCGCCCGCGAGGCGCGCGAGCTGGACAGCGAACACGCCTACCCCGCCTCCCGCCCCGCCGATGAGCACCGTGTCGCCCGGGCCCGGGTTGACCACGGCCATGGCCGCGGCCGCCGTGCAGCCCGCAATGGCAAGGGTGGCAGCGGTGCGGTCGTCGACGCCGTCAGGGGTACGGTGCGCCTGGCCGCCCACCGCGATGGTCCCCGCCTCGTCCACGACGACGTAGTCGGCGACCGCGCGGGACAGGGCGCCGCCGAACACCCGGTCACCGGCCACGAACTCGCTCACGCCGTCACCGACCTCATCCACCACCCCGGCATAGTCGGTGCCGAACCCGCACGGCAGGCTCAAGCCGAATCGCGCGGCGGTCTGTGCATCAGAGGTCATGAACCAGTCCATCGGGTTCAGGCCGGCCGCGGTGACCCGCACGCGGATCTGCCCCGAGCCGGCGTGCGGCACGGGTACCTCGCGGACGCTCAAGGCATCCGGTCCGCCGAACGACTCGAACTGGACCGCCCGGCTCGTGGTCGCCGGCGTGGTGAGGCTCGGTTCTTTCATGCTCACCTGTCTCCTGTCGCGGCTTTTGAAGCAACGTAAACGAACTATGCTCCGTTTTCAGTGACCCAAGCTAGCACAAGTGGAGCGTGATCCGTTTTGGCCGCCGCAGAGATCCGTAGACCACGGGCGGACGCGACCCGCAACCGCGAACAGCTGCTGGCCGTGGCGACCCGCTTGTTCGCTTCGGCCGAGGCCGAGCCGTCGATGCGCGCGATCGCCAACGAAGCCGGCGTCGGCATCGCCACGCTCTACCGGCACTTTCCCACCCGCGAGGCGCTGGTCGACGCGGTCTACCGCGACCAGGTCTCGCGGCTCACCACCGGTGCCCGTGAACTACTCACCCAGCTCGACCCGCCCGCGGCGCTGCGACGCTGGATGGACCTGTTCGGGGAGTGGATCGCAACCAAGAACGGGATGCTCGACACGCTGCTCGCGATGATCGAATCGGGCGAGATCGCCCATGCCCACACCCGGACCGAGCTGCTCAGGGCCATCGACAACATCCTCGCAGCCGGCCGCACGAGCGCGGAACTCCGCGCCGACGTCCCCGCCGAAGACATCGCTGCCGCTCTCATCGGTATCTTCACCGTGGCTAGCCCGCCCGAGCACGAAGCGATGGCGGCTCGCCTGCTGGACCTCCTGATGGACGGACTCCGGCCTTGCGCTTGCGGTCAACCCAAGGCGGCTGAGTGAGAGTAAAGAGGTGGTGGGCGCGTCGGTCCGGGGACAGACGTCGACGTCTCGGTGCGCCGTCCGATGATCGCGCGGCCCGTTTCGATGTGTGTCGACGACGGGTGAATACTGACCCCCAATCGACGGGCGGGTTCTAGGGGAATTCCAGCGGTCGTCGCCTCCTCATGACTTCTCGGTCGTTGCTCGTCCCCGTTCGGCTGCCGAGAGGGCTGAGGCCTCGTCACAGCGCATAGCCGTGTCGAGAAGGGGGCAAACGGCACATAATGGTGATGGTCAAGAACATATGGTCGCTCGGTAGTTGCTCGCGTGTACGCGATACAGCACGGCATTCATCATCACTTCCCGACACGACGGCGGGGAGAATTCCGTCCACAGCGACAGAAAGTGTCACTCCGCGACACTGAGCGACACCGAGAGAACCGACTCATAATCCGTGGGTCGTGGGTTCAAGTCCCACCCGCCCTACTCTCCAATACCGCGTTTAGTGAGTAGCCGGAGGGAGTCTCACCCCCCGGCTCTCTCAGAACCGTGCGTGATCGTCTCCGATCACACGGCTCCCATCGTCTAGTCGTTCGCGGTTACGGCTTGACGAGCTTCCAATGGGCAAAGAGCCCGGGATACAGCCTGGCGTGGCTGTGCGCCTGCCGATAATTACGTCCGCCCAGGTCACGACCTTGTTGGGCTACACGTGGCGTGCGCCACCTCCGGCCACCAGGAGAAGGAACACGTGCGGCATGATGATCGGCCATGCTCCTTCGCCTGGCCTACCTGACCGTCACGAACACTTTCGCCGCCGTCGTGGTGTGGTGCTCGCCACCGTGCTGCCCGTCGCCAGCGACCGAACGGTGTGCGAGACGTTCGCCGCGGCACTCACCGACGAGGAGTGGTCCTTGATCGAGCCTCACTTGCCGCTGGGCGAGCGAGGCCCGATCCCGGATCTGCGGCGGCAGTTCACCGCGGTGATGTGGCGGTTTCGTGCTGGCAGCCCGTGGCGGGACCTGCCCGCCGCCGAGTACGGGCCCTGGTCCACCGTCTATGACAGGTTCCGGCTCGATGAGCAAACCACGGTCGATGGGAGGGCCGTCAGGAGCCGGGGATCGCATGGGCGGCCACCCCACCCCGGTCACGGCGACATGATCAGCGGATCGTGTAGCCGCCGTCCACCAGGATGTCCGCCCCGTTGATCATGTTGGCACCGTCCGAGGCGAGGAACAGGGCGGCCGCGGCGATCTCCTCAGGGTAGGCGAAGCGGCCCGTTGGAATCTGCGCCTTGAGTGCGTCGCCCTTGGGTCCCTCCCATGCCTTGCGTCCCAGGTCGGTGAGGACGACGGTGGGAGAGATCGTGTTGACCGTCACCCCGCGCCCGGCCCATTCGGACGCGAGCACCTTCGACAGCCCGACTACGCCGAACTTCGAGGCGCAGTAGGCGACGTGCTGGTCCAGCGCGACCGTGGCCGCCTGCGAGGCCAGGTTGATGATCTTGCCGCCGCCGGCGGCCAGCATGTGCTTCCCGGCCTCCTGGCACACCAGGAACGTGCCCTTGAGGTTGATGTCGATCGTCCTGTCGAACGCGCTGACATCCAGATCCTCGGCAGGGGCCAGGATCGCGACGCCCGCGCTGTTCACCAGGACGTCGATGCGGCCGTAGGCGTCCAGGACCGCGCCGACCGCCGCGCGTACATCACCGGGATCGGACACGTCGCACCGGAACCCGGTGCTGTCCCCGGCGAGTTCCCGCGCCTTGGCCTCGGCCGCCGCGCGGTCGATGTCGACCACGGCGACCTTCGCACCCTTCACCGCATACGTCGCGGCGATGGCGGCGCCGATCCCCGACGCCCCGCCGGTCACCAGCGCCACCTTGCCGCCCAGCCCGAAGGTGAGGTCGGGCACCTGCTCCGTTGCCGTCATCAGCTCTGCTCCTTGCCATCGATCCGCTGCCCGTCGTCCGCACCCATGAGGGTGGCGCGCACGAGTTCCTCTCCCTGCCGGAGCGTCTCGGCCTGGTCGGCCAGGTCGTGCCCCGCCTCGTAGCTCAGCAGGGTCCGTACCTTGGCCGCCGATCTGGAGTTCAGGTCGAAGTGGTAGTCGAGCCACTCGCTCGCCAGGCGGCGCGCCAGTTCCAGGCCGACGACCCGCTGCCCGAAGCAGAGGATCTGTGCGTTGTTGCTGAGCACCGACCGTTCCACGGAGAAACTGTCGTGCGCCGTCACCGCGCGGATGCCGGGCACCTTGTTGGCGCTGATGGCCACCCCCAGCCCGGTGCCGCACACCAGCAGCGCACGATCGGCCTCACCGGCGGCGACCATGCGGGCCGCCATGACCGCGATGTGCGGGTACGGTGTCGTCTCCTCGGCTCCGACCCCGATGTCGACGACCTTCGCCACGCGGGCGTCGTTTTCCAGGTCGGCCTTCAGGACGCTCTTGTACTCCAAGCCGGCGTCGTCGGAGCCGACGATGATCCGCCATTTGTCAGTCATGTCCCCCCAATTCCTTCCTGTCGTTCAGCACGTCTCCGACGGCGCGGGCGCACAGCCCGAACGACGTCGCGCCCGCGTCAGGCGTGCCCACGCTACGGTCGGCGAGCGGCCGTGCCCGGCCGACCAAGGGCCGTAGGTCCGCGGTGGCCCTGGCCGCGCTCTCGCAGACCTCCACGGCCTCCCGCCAGGCGTCCGCAAGCGCAGCCCCGGATCTGACGTGCTCGGTCAGGGCCTCGCTGAATGGGACGAACGCATCGACCATCGTCTTGTCGCCCGGTCGCGCCTTGCCGAGCAGGCGCAGTGCTTGGAGCCCGGCCTCGACAGCGTCCGCGATGTCGAGGGGCGAGATGTCCTCTCGGTCGTCGCCCAGGTGTCGTCCGATGGCGCACAGCGTGGCGCCCCAGAGCACCCCTGACGTGCCGCCCGCCTTGGCGCCCCACGCGTCGCCCGCCGCGGTCAGGACCGACTGGGCGCCTGCCCCGGCCGCGGCCGCGTCGCGCGCCGCGGCGAGGGCGGCGGACGAGCCCTTGACCATCCCGCGCCCGTGGTCGCCGTCACCGGCGACGGCGTCGATGCGCCCCAGCTCGGCCTCGGCTTCGGCCATCGCCACCGCGACGGCCTCCAGCGCTGAAACGATCACCTGGCCGCAGGCGCGGGAACCGGGCGAACTCGGGGCGATGGCGGCCGTCTCCTGTGCCTGAACGACCGGCCCTCGTGGGCGCGCCGCGCGCCGGATCGGCGTCTCACCCCACCGCTCGCCCTGGTCCTGCGGCGCATCTGGCAGGTCCCGCGCATCGGCCGCGTGCCCGGCGGGCGCCGCGCCCCGAGATGCCACCTGGCCCCTGCGGTATGCGGGCGTGTCGGCCGGGGCGCACCACAAGCTCTCCAGTTCCTCGTCCAGGTAGACGACCGTCAGGGAGCAGCCCGCCATGTCCAGGCTGGTGACGAGTTCGCCAACCTCCGGGGCCACGACATCCAGTCCCTCCTCCGCCAGCAGCCGGGCCACGGTCCGCCAGACGACGAAGAGCTCCTCGTACTTCGTGGTCCCGAGCCCGTTGAGTATCGCGGTCACCCGGCCACCGGCGTCGGCGGGCCGTTCCGCCAGGACCCCGGACACCAGTCTGCGTGCCAGCTCCGCCGCTCGCGGGAGCGTGTCCTCGCCCACCCCGGGTTCACCGTGGATGCCCAGGCCGACGCCCATCCGCCCACGGGCGACGGTGAACAGCGGCGCGGTCCCGCCCGGCATAGTGCAGCCGTCGAAGGCCACCCCCAGCGTGCGGGTCCGGTCGTTGGCGTGGCGCGCGACCCGCTAGACCGCGTCGAGGTCGTAGCCCGCCTCCGCGGCGGCGCCCGCGATCTTGAACACCACGAAGTCCCCCGCGATCCCACGGCGCTTGCTGATCTCGGACTCCGGCGCGCTGGCGATGTCGTCGGTGACGAACACGACGCGGGTGTCGATGCCCTCCTGACACAACCGCTGCTGGGCGAGGGTGAAGTTCATGACGTCGCCGGCGTAGTTGCCGGTGGAGAACAGCAGCCCCGCGGTGCCGGCGGCGGCCCTGCCCACCGAGTACGCGTCCTGCGCCGACGGCGAGGTGAAGATGTTGCCCACCACGGCCCCGTCGGCGAACCCGGGCCCGACCACCCCGCAGAAGGCCGGGTAGTGCCCCGAGCCGCCGCCGACCACGACCGCGACCTTGCCCGGCGGGGTCTCGGAGGCGCGTACGACGCCGCCGGGCACGCCCGCGACCCTGTCCCGGTGTACGTCCAGGAACCCGGCGAGCATGTCCTCGGTGAAGGTGCTGGGATCGTCGTACAGACGAGTCATGATCGTTGTCCCTCCAGTCGGGCGGTCAGCACTGCGGATTGATCATCGACTTGACCGCGAGCGGGTCATGCTCGGCGGCCAGCAGTGCCGTCTCGGACTCCGCCAGTGTGAAGTGGCCGGTGACGAGGGCGTCCACGTCGACCAGCCCCGAGGCGGCCAGCGCGATGGCCGTGGGCCAGGTGTTCGCGTACCGGAACGTGCCCGTGATCTCGATCTCGCGGCTCTGGATGTGAGTGAGCGGCAGTGGCAGCCCGTCGTCGCCCATCCCGACGAGGACCGCACGGCCCGCCCTGGCCAGCGTACGCAGCGCCGTGGCCGTGGCACCCGGGTGACCCGAGCACTCCAGCAGCACGGTGGGCTCGAACCCCGCCTCGTCCAATGGGGTGCACGTGACGTCGATGGTCGCGCTCGCGCCCAGGTCCGCGGCCAGCTTGAGCCGGTGGGGGTTGAGGTCGGCGACCACGATCTCGGTGGCGCCGAACGCACGGGCGCACTGCGTGGCCACCAGCCCGACCGGGCCGGCGCCGGTGATCAGGACGCGGCTGCCCGCGCCCACCCGGCCCTTGCGCCCCGCCCAGACCCCGACCGACAGCGGCTCCAGCAACGCCGCCGCGTCGTCCGAGATCGAGTCGGGCACGGGGTGGGCGAAGGCCGCGTGCACGGCGACGTATCCGGCGAGGGAACCGTCGATGGGCGGCGTGGCGAAGAACCGCATGCCAGGGCACAGGTTGTAGCGCCCGGCCAGGCACTCGGGGCAGGTCAGGTCGGGCACTCCGGGCTCGATGGACACACGCTGTCCGATCCGGGAGGCGTCCACGCCGCGTCCCACGGCGGTGACGACGCCCCCGGACTCGTGCCCGAGCACCATGGGCTGCTCGACCACGAAGTCGCCGATGCGGCCATGCTGGTAGTAGTGGACGTCGGAGCCGCAGACGCCCACCGCGTTGACCTGCACCAGCACCTCGCCCGGCCCGGGCTCGGGCACGGGGCGCTCCTCGATCTGTAGGTGCCGGACTCCGCGCAGGACAGCTGCCTGCATCGTGCTCATGGGGTTCTCCTCGGCTGGGTACGGCCTAACCGGCCGACTTCTCGTTGGCGATGTCTCCGGTCTTGAGGTTCGCCTCGATCAGCGCGGGCAGTCCGGCGAGGAACTGGTCCCGCTTCGTGACGACGTGCTCCATGTAGGTGTCCACGTTGTCCGGGGTGACCTTCGGCATCAGGTAGACCGGGTTCTTGTTCACGTTCTCGCCGCGGGCGATCTTGGCTGCCACGGCCAGGCCGGTGGACAGCTCGACGGTCCCGTGCTGCAGGTTGGTGCCGATGAAGTCGCCGCTCTTGACCGCGTTCAGCCCGTCCTCGATGCCGTCCACGCCGACAATCGGGATCTTCACGCCGGCCTCGCGTGTGGCCTGCAGGGCGCCCAAGCCCATGTCGTCGTTCTCCGCGACGATGCCGTTGATCTGGCCGCCAAAGCTGGACAACCAGTTCTTCATCTTGTTGACGGCCTCATCCCGCTTCCAGTTGGCGGTGTCCTTGGCGAGTATCTTGATGTCGGGGTTCTTGGCCAATACGTTCTGGATGCCCTTGGTGCGGTCCAGCTCTCCCGACTGTCCCAGGGGTCCCTGCAGGACGACGATGTTGCCCTTGCCGCCGAGCTTGTCGGCCATCATCTGCATCTCCTGCTCGCCGGCCTTGACGTCGTCGGGCAGTACGGTGCCGGCCAGTTCCTTGCTGTCGAGCCCAGCGTTTACGGCGAGGAACGGGATCTTCTTCGCCTTGGCCGCGGTCACCTGCGGACCGAGGGAGTCGGCCTGGACAGGGACGACCATGATGGCGTCCACACCCGCGTTGATGAACTGGTCCACCTGGTTCGCCTGCGTGCTCACGTCCAGGTTGGCCGAGTTCCACAGGACCTCGATGTTGTTGGCTTTGGCGTAGGCGTCGATGCCGGCCTTGCCCGCAGTGATGAAGGACGACATGTCGTAGACGCTGATGCCGACGCGAAGGCTGCCTCCCTTGGCTCCGCCGTCTTGGTTGGCGGGATCGCCGGCGCCGCAGGCCGAGGTGGCCAGCACGGTCGCGCCCACCGCGGCGAGGGCGATGGCACGCAGGTTTTTCATGCGCATGGAAACTCCAGTGGAACGGAGGGCTGGGTGAGTGAAAGCGGGGCCGTCAGCCCCTGCGTTTGGCGGACCAGACGTCCACGGTGACGGCGGCGACGATGAGCGCCCCCTTGATCACGCTCTGCCAGTACGCGGGCACCACGAGGATGTCCAGGCCGTTGTTGAGCGTCTGGATGAGGAACAGGCCGAGCGCCGTGCCCAGGACGCTGCCTCGGCCCCCGAGCAGGCTGGCCCCGCCTATGACGACGGCGGCGATGGCGTCCAGCTCGTAACCCTGGCCCAGGTTGGGCGGACCGGAGATGACGCGGGAGGCGAGCATCACGCCGGACAGCCCGGCGAGCAGGCCGCTGAGGGCGTACACGCTGAACAGGATTCGGGTGGTCTTGACGCCGGCGATCTGCGCCGCGACGGGGTTACCGCCCACGGCGTAGACGCGCATCCCGTACGACGTCCTTCGCATGATCAGGGCCAGGCCGACGATGCCGACGATCATCACCAGGACGGGGATCTGCAGGCCGAGAATCTCGTTGTTCGCGATCTCGCCGAAGTTCTGCGGGAGGCCGTTGATCGGGGCGCCCTGGCCCACGACGTAGGCCAGACCGGAGGCCGTGGTCAACATGCCCAGGGTGGCGATGAAGGGTGGCACGTTAACCCTGGACACGAGGAAGCCGTTGATCGCCCCCGCAACGAGCCCGACGAGTAGGGCGACCAGGACGGACAACCAGAGCCGATCCGGCTGGCCCTTCACGGTCGCGGCGGCGGACATCGCGCTGAGCGCGATGACGCTGCCCACGGACAGGTCGATGCCCCCGGTGAGGATGACCAGGGTCTGGCCCAGCGCGATGAGGGCGAAGGGGGCCGCAGCGATGGCGATCGTCTGCACGTTGTCGAACGTCGAGAAACGTGCGCTCCGGTAGCTGAAATAGGCGATGATCAGCAGCATCACAACCACCATGGAGTGGCGGATCAGCTGGTCTCGGATCCAGGGTCCGGACAAACGCCAGGTCAGGAGCCGCGCGGCCGTTCCGCCCGGGCCTGTACGCTCCGGGGCTGACTCCTGCGTGATGGTCATCGGCCCTCCTCTTCTGTGACGAGCGGGGTGTGCTGGGGTGAGGGGGCAGTGGCCCCGTTCTGCGGGCTCAGGCCCGCGGCTCCGTTCTGCGGGCTCAGGCCCGCGGCGAGCCGGAAGATCGCGTCCTGAGCATGGGGCGAGGACAGCTGCTCGCGGGTCAGCTCGCCCGCGACCGCCCCTCCGCGCATGACAAGCGCGCGGTGTGAGAGCGAGAGGATCTCGGGCATGTCGGAGGAGGCCATGACCACGGCCATTCCCGAGGCCGCCAGCTCGGTGATGATGCGGTAGATCTCGCTGCGGGCGCCGACGTCGACGCCGCGCGTGGGCTCGTCGAGCAGTAGCACGTTCACGCTGTCGGTCAGCCAGCGCGCCAGCACCACCTTCTGCTGGTTGCCACCGGAGAGCGTGCCAACCTGCTGGGACAGCCCTCGGCTGCGCAGCTTGACCGAGTCCATCGCCTCGCCGACCTTCTTGGCGCGGTTGCGCTGGCGCAACCAGCCGCCGAGGGTGAACTGCGACAGCCGGGGCAGGGAGCCGTTGTCCAGCACGTTCATGGACAGGACGGCGCCCGCGCCCTTGCGGTCCTCCGGGACGAGCGCCATGCCGCGGGTGATCGCGGCGGCGGGCGAGTTGCGCCTGACCGGCTTGCCGGCGACGGTGATGGTCCCCGCGGCGCTCTTGCGCACGCCGAAGATCGCTTCAAGCAGCTCGGTACGCCCGGCGCCCACAAGCCCGGCCAGCCCGAGGATCTCCCCGCGCCGCACGGTCAGCTCCACCGGATTCGGATAGCCGGTGACATGCAGCCCGCTGACGTGCAGCGCGACGTCGTCGCCGTGAGGGCGCGGCTCGGGGAAGAAGTCCTGCAGCTCGCGGCCGATCATCGCGTGCACGATCTCGTCGTCGCTGACCTCGCCGATCGGCCGGTCCATGACGAGCCCGCCGTCCCGCAACACGACCACCCGGTCGGCCAGGGCGCGGATCTCCTCCATCTTGTGGGTGGTGTAGAGCATGGCCACGCCCTGTCCGCGTAGCTTGTCCACCACAGCGAACAGACGCTCGACCTCGCGCTCGGAGATGGCGGAGCTGGGCTCGTCCAGCAGCAGGACCCGCGCTCCGCCGCTCGTGCTCTTGGCGATCTCGACCAGTTGCCGCAGCCCGACCGGCAGTCGCCGCATCGTGGCCTGCGGGTCGATTTCCACGCCGAAGACGTCGAGAATCTCGCGTGCCTTGCGCGCCATCGCGCGCCGGTCGAGCAGCCCGGCCCTGGTACGCAGCTCCCGCCCGATGAACAGGTTTTCGTACACCTTCATGTCCATAATCGGCGCGAGCTCCTGCGGGATGATCGCCACCCCGTGAGAGTGCGCCGCCTGCGGGTCCGCCTGGGGCAGTGGCTCGCCGCCGACGAGGACCTGGCCCTGGTCCGGCTTGACCTGACCGGAGGCGATCTTCATCATCGTCGACTTGCCGGCGCCGTTCTCCCCGGCCAGCGCGGTCACGGAGCCCGCACGGAGTGCCAGGGAGACGTCCTTCAGCACGGGCACGCCGCCGAACGTCTTGGCCAGCATCCTGCACTCCAAAGCGACATCATCCATGACTGATCTCCAGACCCTGCTCAGGCGGCTCGGCACGCTAGGGACCCGCTCCAGAGGGCGTGGCGGTCAGTCGGGCCGACCCTCGCCCTCCGTGGCTCGTGTTTGTTTACTCGTGTGAACATCACACGAAACGACACCTCAGTGTCAAGAGGCTGTTACCTCTTCGATACCTGACCTCGGAAGCTACCCGCGGCCTGGATCATCGTGCTGGCTAGGTAAAACCGGCGGTTCGGGTGTCTTGAACTTGCGAGGCGCATCATCTATCGTCACTCGCCAGTAGGCGGACGTTGTCTCCAGCCGAGATTGCTTGTGTGACAGTTGACAAGATTGAACAGTGTGGGAGAGCGGAGACGGCATGGTCGTCCGAAGCAGCGTGAACCTCGAGAGCAGACGCCAGGCGCTGGCCGAGCTGCTGTCGTCCAGCGGCAGCCTGCGCATTGAGGACCTGGCCGCCCGATTCGAGGTCAGCACCATGACGATCCGCCGGGATCTGCAGGCTCTGGAGGATGAAGGCCTGGTCCGCCGCGTGCGGGGCGGTGCGATCAGCTCGGCGCAGCCGTTCGAGGCGCGCAAGACTCGCGCGGGCCGGGCGAAAGAGGAAATCGCGCGCAAGCTGATGAGCCTGGTACCGTCGGGCGGCGTGGGGATCTGCATGGACGCCTCGTCCACGCTCTCCGTATTGGCCGGCTCGATGCCACCGGCGGAGAACCTGTCGGTCGTCACCGACGGCATCGAGACCTTCCTCACCCTGACCCGCAACCCCCGGCTGCACGCCTACCTGACGGGAGGGCAGAAGGACCCCAACGCGGGCAGCCTCATCGGCCCGGTCGCGTCACTGGCGCTGAAGCAGTTCTCGTTCGCGCGGGCGTTCCTGTCCGCGGCGGCGGTGGACCCGCACTTCGGCACCAGCGAGTTCAGCGCCGAGGAGTGCGAGATCAAGCGGCTCATGGCGGAGTTGTCCGACCATGTCGTGATGGCCGTGGACTCGCAGAAGCTCGGGACGGGGGCAGCGGCGCGGTGCCTACCGTGGGACGGGATCGACCTGATGGTCACGGAGCTCAATGTGTCCGATGACCGGCTGGACCCGTACCGGGACCATGTCGAGCTCCTCTGAACTTCGCCGTCTTCTGAATGGCGCCTTCTTCTGAGCCACCCAGGTTTCAGGAAGTCTGCGCCTGCCGAAAACTTCATCCATGCAGTTCAAGCTGCAACCCGTACACCGCGCAAATCCTGCGAGCCGCGGGAACCACCATCTCCTCACGGAACTGATCCACGGCGACCCGCGCCGCCGCTCCCCCGTTCTGCGCCGCGACCAACTGGTGACCATGGTCCTGGGCGGCTTTCGCGGGCGGCTTTCGGATGTGGGGCGATCAGCCCGTGAGGGGGCCGGGTCCGGCGCTCAGGAGATGCGAGTCGTCTTCCGCCGTCCTGCGGAATTTCGTGCCGTCCCACCTGTAGGTCTGGCTGACGGTCAGATCCGGGCAGCAGTTGGGGGCTCGCTCGCTGACCACCTTGCCGCGCAGATGTACGAGCCCGCCGCGGATCGCGACCTTCAGGGACTTGAAGTAGCGGTCCTTGCCCAGTTTCCCGAGCAGGTGGGGGACCGATGGCTTGGCGGCTCCGTCGTACACGAAGGCGATCAAGGGGTTGCTCGACGTCGGGCTCGGGCACGACGACACGACAATGGTCTCGCGCCGTCCGTCACGGGTGATGTCGCCGACCGCTGCGACCCGGGCGCGTACGACGTACCAGTGGTCGTTTGGTCTCGGTTTGAGGCAGTTCAGCTCTGGCTCCACCACTGAGGCCCAGTCGATCTGGTCGGCCTGACCCGCGAGGCTGGCAGTGGTCGCGTCGGCGACACGTGCGCCCAGGACCGTTGTCAGGGCGGCGGCGGCCAGGGCGACAGCGCTCGCCCGAGCTCCGGATCGGCGGGCTCGCCGGCGGCTCGTGTGCTCAGTGGTTGAGTCCATGACCACTCAGACGCGCGGAATCTCGGAGAAGTTGTGGACTCGTTCATCCGGCTGACTGGGCGACGCGTGATCGGAGCCGGTGGAAGATCTCGCCGAGCTGGGCCACCTCATCGTCGGTGAGCGCGTCAAAAACCAGGTGCCGTACGGCGCGTACATGGGCGGTCGCGGCGCGCTCGATGGTCGCCCGCCCTGTCTCGGTGATGCGGACGAAAGCGCCGCGGCCGTCGTCGGGGCATCCCTGCCGGGACACCAGGTCTCGCTTCTCCATCCGGGCGACGTGGTGGGAGACCCGGCTGCGTGCTGGGTGCGAAATTCCTTGGCCGTAGTGGTTGACCTGTGGCTATGCGGCTCAAGTACGGTGTGCTCTGGGGCATCCTGCAGGGGGTGTGGTGGTCTTCGCTCTATGTAATCCTCGGACGCGTCTTGCAACTACTGGTCCTGCTCGGCCGTGACGACTGCAGCAAGGATGTTGAGATCGTGGTGCTGCGTCATCAGGTTGCCGTGTTGCGCCGTCAGGTGAACCGGCCCGATCTCCACCCGCAAGACCGAGTGATGCTCGCTGCGCTGTCGCGCCTGCTCCCGAGAGCTTCGTGGCCGGTCTTCTTCGTGACGCCGTCGACGTTGCTGCGCTGGCATCGTGACCTGGGGGCGCGCCGGTGGACCTACCCGCCCAAGCGTCCTGGCCGTCCTCCCACACGAGCACCGATCCGGGAGGCGGTGCTGCGTCTGGCCCGGGAGAATCCCTTGTGGGGCTATCGGCGCATCAGCGGCGAGCTCGCCGGCGTCGGCATCACGGTGCCGCCCAGCACGGTTCGCGACATCCTCAAACGAGCCGGCCTCGAACCGGCACCACGCCGCACCGGACCGACCTGGAGTCAATTCCTCCAGACGCAGGCAGGCGGCATCTGGGCATGCGATCTGTTCCACGTCGACACCGTCTTCCTGAGGCGGCTCTACGTGCTGTTCTTCATCGAGCACGCCACCCGGGCCGTGCACGTCATGGGAGTCACCGCGCATCCGACCAGCGCCTGGGTCGCGCAGCAGGCGCGCAACCTGCTCATCAAGCTGGGGCAACGGTCTGAGACTCTGCGGTTCGTCGTCCGCGACCGCGACGCGAAGTTCACCGCGACCTTCGATGAGGTCTTCGCCTCACTCGGCATCCGCATCATCAAGACGCCGATTCGCGCGCCTCGCGCGAACGCGATCGCCGAACGCTGGATCGGAACCGCCCGGCGCGAATGCACCGACCGACTCCTGATCTACGGCGAAACTCACCTCCGCCAGGTGCTGGCGGAGTATCAGCGACATTACAACAGCCATCGTCCGCACCGGTCACGAGATCGACAACCACCGCTACCGGCTGTGGTATCGGCACCCAACGATCTCGACCAGCTCCGCCTGGAGCGTCGCGAAGTACTGGACGGACTGATCAACCAGTATCAGCAAGCGGCCTGACCAGGCTTGCATACGCCCAGGTAATTCCACGAATCGTAGTTTCCGCACCCAACAGGTTATCGACGGACGTCGTACCGCAGATGGGTGACCCGATCGCCTTGAACGATCTCCGGGTTGCCGAGCAGTGCGGGTGGACCGTCGTAGGCGCCGAAGAACCGTACGCCCTTGCCGAACACCACCGGGACCAGGTCGACCTGGAGTTCGTCCACCAGTCCGGCGGCCAGGGCCTGACCCAGCAGGTCACCGCCGGTCAGCGACACGTCCTTGTCCCCGGCGGCGGCCTTGGCCTGGGCAATCGCGCTCGCCAGGCCGTCGGTGACGAACGTGAACGGCGCGTCAGGGAACGGCCAGCCCGTCGGCTGCGTGTGAGTCACCACGAAAACGGCTTCGCCGGCCGCGGGGCGGCCGTTCCAGCCGTTGGTGAGGTCGAACAGGCGACGGCCGATCACCGCCGTTCCGATCCGCGACCAGGTTTCCTCCATGTACGCGGCGCTGGCGGCCGAAACATGGAAGACCCGCTCTGGGTCGCCGCCATTGAAGGCAACCTCTCCGTTGTTGTACCAGTCGAACAACGGACCCACCCGATCCGACTCATCGGCGATGAACGCGTCCAACGACACCGTCGCGCTCGCGATGACCTTGCCCATGATCCGTGATTTCCCTTCAAAGACCCGTTTTGCCTGGGACGTCGGAGCCGGCACCCCGGACCGGACATCGAACCGACGAAGCTGCCGTCTCTTCTGCAGGTCCGGACGCCGCAAGGTACGTCCAGACAGGACGGGCAGGACCGCTGACGGCATTCGACGCTCGTCTCCTCCCAACTCAACTGGCCAGCGCCGTTGGCGCCGTTGGGTGAAGGCCCGCAGACAGTCATTCGAGGAACAGCCCGCGGTTTTCTCCAGGAACCGGCGCATCGTCGTCGCCGGCATTCCAGTGACCGCCTCTATGGCGCCGAAGACGCCCTCCGGTTCGGTCAATGTGCCGTTCCTCGATCGCTCGAACACGTTGCGGACGCACGCCATGTACATGGGGTCGGCGCCTGCCGTGACCATGTTGTCTTGAACTCCTCCCCGGCCTGAAGGCCGGAGATTCTCCCGTCGCGCCGCGGTTAAGCGGCGCGCGGGGGTTGACGCTTCGCAGACCGGGCAGCCCCGAGGTCTCCACGCCCTGACACCGGCATTCCGACGGCGTTCTTGATATTGATCGCGGCGTTGGTGTCGGCATGCCCGACCCAACCGCACGCGGGGTTGGCGCAGGCGTA
>NZ_JBFAMX010000041.1:0-37997 GCF_040659615.1 Nonomuraea sp. NPDC049784 | reverse complement strand
CCTGCGGGTGGACCGGCTCCACGACGTGCGCGTGCTGCCCTGCGCCGCGGCCACCTACCTGTACGGCTCGCGCCAGGCGCTGGAGGCGGCGATCCAGGAGCTGTCGCCGATGAGCGGTGACCGGGTCTGGTCGATCCGCCCGCCCACACTCAGGGACGCCTACCTCACGCTGTCCGCCGTACCCGAGCCGGCCGCTTTGGAGGCGTGAGATGGCGGGAACAGTCTTGGCGGAACGGCCTGCGGTCGGCGTGCGGAGGACCGGGACGGTGTGGACCCTGGTCCGCGCGCAGGTGACGCTGCTGCTGCGCACGCCGGTCGTGCTCCTGGCCGTGCTCGCCCTGCCGTTCGCGGTGCTGCTGGTGCTGATGCTGGTCATCGGCTTCCGCTTCCCCACGATCGAGTTCGGCGCGATGCCGGGGGTCAGGGTCATCGACCGGCTGCTGCCCGAGATGGCGGGGACCGTCGCCGCCGCGGCCGGGATCCTGGTGCTCACGCTGCACCTGTCGGAGGTGCGGGCCACCGGGATGCTCAGGCGGCTGCGGCGCAGCCCCATGCGGGGCGGGTCGTACCTCACGGCGCAGGCGATCGTGGCCGGTGCGCTGGTGGTGGCGTCCACGGTGCTCTTCATGGTCGTCACCTTCATCGTCTACGGCCCGCCCCGCTCCTGGCACCCGCTGTACCTGGCAGGGGCGCTGCTGGCGGTGACGTACTGCTCGGTCAGCGCCGGGCTGCTGCTCGGCGGCCTGCGGATGTCGCGCACCGGGGCCCGGATCGCCGCGCCGCTCTGCTTCGCGCTGCTGTTCCTCGGCAGCGGGCTGGGCGTGCCGCGCGAGGGCTGGGAGGGCGTGGCGCCGTGGTTCTACCAGGTCACCACGGTCAACCCGCTGGCCCAGCTCAACGACTTCCTCTTCGCGGCCTACCAGGGGCGGCTGTCGGACACCTGGCCGGCCGTGGCCGGGCTGCTCGCGACCGCCGTCGTCGTGAACGTCGTGACCAGGCGCGTCTTCGACTGGGACGGTGCTTCATGAGAAGAGTCCTGATAGGTACGGTCGCGCTCGCCCTGCTGGTCGGCGGGTGCGCCCAGCGCGACGAGCGCAACCCCATAGCGATCGCCATCGCCGGCACCCCGCAGGAGGCCGCGGCCAGGCAGACCGCGCCCAAGGCGACGCCGGCGAGCACGGTCGATCCCGACGACGCGCTGCTCAAGGTCGCCCAGTGCCTGCGCCAGAACGGCATCGACGTGCCCGACCCCGGCTCCCCCGAGGACAAGACGTGGAAGTACACCGGGGACCAGGCCACCATGGAGAAGGCGCTGAAGGCATGCGAGAAGTACACCTCGCAGATCCCGAACCCTCTCGACGACCCCAAGACCCGCGACCAGCTCATCCAGTACGCCCGGTGCATGCGGGAGCAGGGCATCGACATGCCCGACCCGCCGCAGGTCAACCCCAAGCTCGACGCCAACGACCCCAAGCTGCGGAAGGCGGCGGAATCCTGCGTCAAGCTGCTGCCCGGACAGGGGGGCACCCAGTGAACGGAGGACTCAAGGGAGTCGTGGCCGCCCTGGGCACCGTGGTCGTCGGCAGCGCGGTCACCGCGGGCGGCGTGTTCGCCTCGGCGGCGCTGTTCGACGCCGGTCCGCAGGCGAAGGTGGCTCCCACCCCGACCGCACGCCCGGTCTCCGCCACCACCAAGGAGATCACCCGTGGCGACCTGGTGGACAAGGAGAGCGTGGACGGGAAGCTCACCTACGCGGACAGCCGTACGATCAAGGCCGCGTCCACCGGGACGATCACCAGCCTGCCCGACGAGGGCGAGGTCATCAAGCGTGGCCAGAGCCTCTACGCCGTGGACCGCCGCCCCCGCGTCCTCATGTACGGCAAGCTCCCCGCGTACCGGACGCTGCGGGACGGGGTCAAGAAGGGCCCGGACGTCAAGCAGCTCGAGCAGAACCTGCGTGCCCTCGGGTTCGGCCGCGGCGTGACGGTGGACAACCGCTTCACGGACGCGACGGCCCGTGCCGTACGGCGGTGGCAGAAGAAGAACGGCATGGAGCGGACCGGGAAGGTGACCCCGGCGGACGTCGTCTTCCAGTCCGAGGCCGTCCGCGTCAGCAAGACCGACGTGGAGGTCGGCGACCAGGTCAGTGCCCTGCGGCCGATCCTGGACATCACCGCCACCGACCGCCTGGTCCGCATCGACCTGGACGCCGACAAGCAGGACATCGCCAAGAAGGGCAGGAAGGTCACCGTCAAGCTGGCCGACGGCAAGAGCGTCACCGGCAGGATCAGCCTGGTGGCGAAGGTGGCCAAGCTGGCCAAGGGCTCCGCCAACCAAGAGAAGGGCGCCACTGTCGAGGTGGAGATCAAGGTCGCCGCCAAGTCGCTCGGCTCGCTCGACGAGGCGCCGGTGACCGTCGAGCTGGCCAGGCAGCGGGCCGAGAACGTGCTCACCGTGCCGGTGGAGGCGCTGCTGGCGCTGCCCACAGGCGGCTACGGCATCGAGATCGTCGATCAGGGCGTGGGCAGGCGGGTGCCGGTGCAGACCGGCGCGTTCGGCAACGGCCGGGTCGAGGTGAGCGGCCCCGGACTGGCCGAGGGCATGAAGGTGACGGTGTCGGGCCGGTGAACGTCCTGGAGATCCGCGGGGTCAGCAAGACCTACGGCCGGGTGCACGCCCTCCGCAACGTGGACCTGACCATCCGCAAGGGCGAGATGGTCTCCATCGTCGGCCCGTCCGGTTCGGGCAAGTCCACGCTCCTGCAGATCGCGGGCACCCTCGACCGGCCGACCTCCGGCACCGTACGGGTGGCCGGCTACGACGTGAGCACGCTGTCCGACAGCCAGCTCTCGGCGCTGCGCGCCCGCTTCATCGGCTTCGTCTTCCAGCAGTTCCACCTCTCCCCCAGCCTGTCCGCGCTGGACAACGTGGCCGACGGCCTGCTCTACACCGGCCTGTCCAGGCGGCAGCGGCGGGAGCGGGCCGAGGCCGCGCTCGACCTGGTGGGTCTGTCCCACCGACTGGGGCACCGGCCGAACCAGCTGTCCGGCGGGCAGATGCAGCGGGTGGCGGTCGCCCGCGCCGTGGCGGGGCGGCCTCCGCTGCTGCTCGCCGACGAGCCCACCGGCAACCTGGACTCCGAGGCGGGCGCCGAGGTGCTGTCGCTGTTCCGGACGCTGAACGCGCGGGGCATCACCGTCGCGATCATCACGCACGACGCCGAGGTGGCCATGGCCTGCCCGCGCCGCATCCGCGTACGCGACGGCCTGGTCAGATCCGAGGTCTCATGACGGCGGGGGCTCTATGAGTACGGCGCTGCGCCCGGCGCGGCTGCGGCCGACGGACATGGCCAGGCTCGGCACCTCGGGCCTGCGGGCCAGACCGGCCCGGGCGATCCTCGCCGCGCTCGGCATCGCGATCGGCATCGCCACCATGGTCACGGTGGTCGGCATCTCCGCCTCAAGCCAGGAGAAACTCCTGCGCCAGCTCGACGAGCTCGGCACCAACCTGCTCAGGGTCTCCCCGGGCGACAGCCTCTTCGGCGACAAGGTCAAGCTCCCCAAGAACGCGGCCGAGATGGTCAAGCGCATCGACGGCGTCACCAGCGCCAGCCAGACGGCCGAGACCGGCACCACGGTCCGCCGCAACGACCTCATCCCCAGCGGCATCTCCCTGGGCATCACGGTCCAGGCCACCAGCCTCGATTTGCTCACCACCATCGACGGCCGGGTACGCCAGGGCACCTGGCTCAACGCCGCCACCGAACGCCAGCCCGTGGTGGTGCTGGGCGCGGTGGCCGCCGAACGGCTCGGCCTGCTCACCCCCAACGCCCAGGTCTGGATCGACAACAGGTGGTTCACGGTCATCGGCGTCCTGGACAAGATGCCGCTGGCCGAGGAGATCGAGCGATCGGCGCTGGTGGGCTTTCCCGCGGCCAAGGAGTACCTGAACCACGACGGCCACCCCACCACCGTCTACGAACGCTCGGCCGACGAGGCGGTGGAGAGCGTGCGTGGGATGCTGGCCCGCACGGTCAGCCCGGAGAGCCCGAACGAGGCCAAGGTGAGCCGGCCGTCGGACGCGTTGAAGGCCAAGGCCGCCGCGGCGGGCGCGTTCACCGGGCTCATGCTCGGGCTGGGGGCGGTCGCCCTGTTCGTCGGCGGGGTGGGGGTGGCCAACACGATGGTGGTCGCCGTGCTGGAGCGGCGCAGGGAGATCGGCCTGCGCAGGTCGTTCGGCGCCACCAGGGCTCAGGTGCGCAACCAGTTCCTGGTCGAGGCGCTGCTGCTGTCGGCCTTCGGCGGCGGGGCGGGGGTGCTGCTCGGGGCGCTGGCCACGTTCGTCTACGCACAGCTCAACGGGCTGCCGACGGTGGTGCCGCTGTGGGCGCTGGGCGGCGGACTGGGCATCACGGTGGTGATCGGCGCGCTGGCCGGCATCTATCCGGCGCTCCGCGCGGCCCGCGTCCCCCCGACCGTGGCACTGAGCACCTAGCAGCCGCCGAGTACGGCGGGGCCGGGCTCAGACGGGGAGCCGGCCGGCGCGGCGGCGGGTCAGGGCTTCGCCAGCCGGCGGGCGATGACACGCAGGGCCAGCACCTCGTCGGCGCCCTCGAAGATGGACAGCACCCGGGCGTCGACGAACAGCCTCGAGATGCTGTACTCCTCCGCGTACCCGTAGCCGCCGTGCAGCTGCTGCGCCTCCCTGGTGACCCATTCGGCCGCCCGGCAGGCCAGCTGCTTCACCTGCGCGGCCTCCAGCTGACCGTCGCCGGCCGCCACGGCGCGGGCCGCCGCGTACGCGAAGGCCCGGCACGCGGCGATCAACGCGGCCATCCTGGCGATCTTGGTGCGGGTCAGCTGGTAGCCGGCGAGCGAGCGGCCGAAGACCGACCGCTGCCGCGCGTAGTCGACGGCGAGTTCGAGCGCCGCCTGCATGACCCCGACGGCTCGGGCGGCGGTCTGCAGCCGCGCGTTGGCGAACGCCTGCATCTGCAGGTAGAAGCCGCGGCCGAGGCCCTCGTCCAGGCCGATCAGGTCGACCGCGGGGACGCGCCAGTGGTCGAAGCGGACCTCGAACGAGTGCATGCCCCGGTAGCCGAGGGTACGGATCGCCCGCCCCTCGACGGTCCCGCCGCCCTCCTGGGTGAGCCGCCATTCGTGACCGGAGAAGGACGGCTTCTCGACCACGAAGAGCGACAGGCCCCGGTGACCGGACGGACCGGTGCGGGCCAGGACCAGGAGGTAATGCGCGCGGCCGGCGAAGGTGCACCAGGTCTTGACGCCGTTCAGCACCCATTCGTCGCCGTCCCGGGTCGCGTTGGTGGTGATCGCGGCGACGTCGGAGCCGTGGTCGGGCTCGGTCACCGCGACCGCGCAGAGCCTCTCCCCCGAGGCGATCAGCGGCAGCCAGCGCCGCTTCTGCTCCTCCGTGCCGCCCCGGTTGATCGCGGTGGCGATGATCTCAGGGCGGGTGATGAGCGAGCCGGCGGCGCCGAGGGAGGCGCGGGACAGTTCCTCGGTCACCACCACCATGCTGAGCAGCTCGTCACCCTCGGCGCCGCCTCCATACGCGGCCGGGATGGACAGCCCGAAGCAGCCCATGTCCGCGAGCCCGTCGATGATGCCGGCCGGGATGTCCTCGTCGTCGCGGTGGATCCGGTCCGCGACCGGGACCACCCGGTCCTCGGCGAACTCCCGGAAGGCGGAGCGGACCAGCTGCAGCTCGTCGGACAGGTGCCGGGGTCCCGCCTCGCGGGTGGCCATCACCCGCTCGGCCACGCGGTCCAGGAAGGCAGGGTCGCGTCCGGCGGCGAGGTGGGCCTCGATGCCGTCCAGTGCCGACCTGCCCACGCCCCACAGGGACTCCCTGCCGGTCATCCGGCCGGCCAGGTCCGCGGCGACGTCGGCGGCGTACAGCAGCGCCAGGTCCGCGTCGTGCTCGAGGAGCTCGGCGGCCGCCGCGACCGCCGACGAGATCGACGCCACGTCGTAGGCCACCGCCTGGTCCTGGTTCGCCGGCGCGATGTGCGCCGCCGCCCCGGCGACGACGGACCGCAGCACGTCGACGACGGCCCGCGCGCGGGTGGCCGCGTCAGACATGGCCGGCACCTTCCCACTCGATCGTCAAGGTGCTGTGGGGCTCGGGGTCCGGGCCGAACACGCCCAGAGTGAGCGGTTCGGCATCCTCGACCCGCCGCAGCAGCGCGGGCCGGCCGCAGAACAGGGGCCTGCGGTTCCTGTGGCGCATGCGCAGCACCCGGCCGGGGCACCCCTCCAGGCGCAGCACCTCCACCAGGGCGAGCGTCATCAGCGGGCCGTGCACCACCAGGCCGGGATAGCCCTCGACGCGGGTGACGTACGGCCAGTCGTAGTGGATGCGGTGGGGGTTGGACGTCGCCGCGCTGAACCGCATCAGCAGCGTCGGGTCCGTGGTGAGATTCCAGGCCCACTCCCCGGCCCGGGTGAGGGGTGCGCCTGCCGGGTCCAGGACGGCCGGCTCCGCCGCGGACGGGACGGCTCCGGAGTCGCGGTAGATGAGGTCCTGCCGCTCCTCGATCGCGAGCCGGCCGCTCTCGTCGTACAGGCGGGTGGCGACCACCACGACGACCAGCTTGCCCGAGCGCCCGGACTTCTCGGTGACCGACTCCACGGACGATTCGCGGCGTACCGTGCTCCCCACCGCGAGCTGGGCGTGGAAGACGACCTCGCCGCCCGCGAACATCCGCCGCGGCAGCTCCACCGGAGGGAGGAACGACCCGCGCGCCGGGTGACCGTCCGCCCCGAGCGCGGACGAGACCGGCCAGCGGGACAGCGCGAGCCAGTGCCACAGCGGCGGCAGGGCGTCTCCCGGGCCGGCCGCGGGCATGCCGTCGTCGAACAGCGCCGACAGCGCCGCCACGGGATGGGGGTCGAGCGTCTCGGTCGTGGTGACGGTGTGCGGTTCCCAGCTCACATGAACCGTCCGCCGGTCACTTCCAGCACCGTGCCCGTCATGTAGGAGGACAGGCTGGAGGCCAGGAACAGCGCGACGGTGGCGACCTCGTGCACCTCGCCCGCGCGCTGCATCGGGATCTCGGCCATCTTCTGGTCCCATGCCTTCGGCGGCATCGCCTCGGTCATGGCCGTACGGATCAGGCCAGGCTGGATGACGTTGACCCGCACGCCGTGGTGTGCCAGCTCCTTGGCGGCGGCCTTGGACAGGCCGACGATGCCGGCCTTGGCGGCGGAGTAGTTGGTCTGGCCCACCATGCCGACCTTCCCCGACAGCGAGGAGATGTTCACGATCGCGCCGCTCTTCTGCTCCCGCATGATCGCGGCCGCCTTGCGCGTGCCGTTCCAGGTGCCCTTGAGGTGCACCTCGACCACCTGGTCGAACTGCTCCTCGGTCATCGTCCGCATCGTGGCGTCGCGGGTGATCCCGGCGTTGTTGACCATGACGTCCAGCGAGCCGAAGGCCTCCAGAGCGGTCCCGATCAGGGCGTCCACGTCGGAGGCGTTCGTGACGTCGCACCGCACCGCCCGGGCCATCGCGGGACCGCCCAGTTCCTTGGCCGCCGCCTCAGCGGCGTCCAGGTTCAGGTCGCCGAGTACGACCTTCGCGCCTTCCCTGACGAAGACCTCCGCGATGGCCAGGCCGATGCCCTGGGCGCCGCCGGTGACGACCGCGGTCTTGTCGGCGAGCAGCGTCATGAATGATCAGCTTCTCTCGTTCGTCTCTTCGTGGTGTTCCGCGCGATCGCCTGGGTCGCGATCTCGTTGATGCCCGCCCGCGTCCCGGATGACGCCGTTCTCCCGCAGCTTCGCGAGGTCCGCGGCGGACAGCCCGAGCTCGGCCCGCAGCACCTCGCCGGTGTGCTCGCCGACCTGCGGCGACGCCTCGGGCAGCGTCTGTTCCCCGTCCATCACCACGGGCGACCCCGGCGCCCAGTGCTCGCCGATCCCTGGCTGCGTGACCTTCCCCATCAGCGGGCTCTCGGGCAGCAGGGCCGCCAGCTCGGCGAAGCTCCGGTACGTCGACCACAGCACGCGGGTGGCACGCAGCGCCGACTCGGCCTCGGCGAGGGTACGTGTCCCGAACCAGCCGGCGAGCAGGTCGCCGAGCAGCTTTCGGTGCCGGTAGCGCTCCGGCTCCTCGCCGCTGTCCACCCCGAGCGCGGCGGACAGCGCGGAGACCACGCCGGTGAGGCCGGTCGCGGCGAGGAGGTCCCGCCAGTGCCGGGCGGTGAGCGCCACCACCATGAGCCGCCCGCCGTCGGCGGTGGCGAAGTCGCGGCCGAAGGTGCCATAGATGTAGTTGCCGCCGCGCTCGCGCGGAGTGTCGCTCAGCTGCGCCTCGGCGAGGTAACCGAGGCTCCCGGCGGTCGCCAGGGCGACGTCCTCCAGGGCGACCCGTACTTGCTGCCCCTCGCCCGTCAGCAGGCGGTGCCGCTCCGCCGCCAGCAGCCCGACGGCCAGGTAGAGGCCGGCGGCGAGATCCCAGGCGGGCACCACGTTGTTCACCGGCTGCGCAGCCTCCTCCGAGCCGGTCAGCAGGGGGAAGCCCGTGGCCGCCTGGACGGTGTAGTCCACCGCGGTCTCGCCGTTCCTGCGGCCGGTGAGCAGCACGTGGATCACGTCGGGGCGGCGCTCACGCAACGCGTCGAAAGCGAGCTCCGGGTATCGCTCCGAGTTGACGATCACGATCCCGCCCCGCCGCCCGCCGCTGACAATCAGGTCGGCGACGAGCCGGCGGCCCTGCTCGGACGACAGGTCCACCTCGATGGCGCGCTTGCCCTTGTTGAGCCCGGACCAGTACAGGCTCGTCCCGCTCTCGGCCAGCGGCCAGCGGGTGCGGTCGGGGGCGCCGCCGATCGGCTCGATCCGGATCACGTCGGCGCCCAGCTGCGCCAGCGTCATCCCGCTCAGCGGGGTGGCCACGTACGTCGAGATCTCGACGATCCGCATGCCGCGCAGCGGGCGCGAGCGCCGTGGCGCGGAGGTATCCGTCATCGGCCCTGTCTCCTTGGTGACCATGTCCGGCAAACGCCATGATCCCACTGGGAGTCAGAGGATGGTGAGTGTGCCGCCGCGGCGCTCGCCAAGGGCGGCGACGCATGGCCGCCCGCGCTCCTCGATCCCGGTCGAGCGCCGACCGTACCACGCCCACAGGGTGGGTCACACGCCGAAGATCGCGTGCTCGACGTGGTCGAGCGCCAGGCGCACCGCGCCGAGTGCGACGGACTCGCCGCCCAGCTCCGAGGTCTCCACGCGCACGGGGAAGAGGCAGAGCTCGGCGAGCTCCTCGCGCAGGGGCGCGGCCAGCAGCTCGCCCGCGCCCAACAGGCCGCCGCCCAGGACGACCAGCTCCGGGTCCATCGTGAGCACGGCGGCGCCGACGGTGGCGGGCGGCGCGGGCCCGGGTGCTCGAAGGGCGCGGCTGGTGCGGCGGGACCGGTCGGCGGCTAGGCGGCGCGGCCCTCCAAACCGGCGATCGTGATCGTGCCGGAGGTGGCGCGCAGGCCGAAGCCGTACCGGAAGCCCTCGCGGGCCTGCGGCGTGGCCAGCGTGGCGCCGATGCCGGCCGTGCTGAGCCGATGCCACTGACCGCCCGTGTGGGCGAAGGAGGTGATGGTGTCGCCGGACAGCACCAGCGCGAAGCGGTCGCCCGGCGCGAGCGTCAGTGGCGCGCCGCCGGGCGTGTCCAGGAAGCGGCCGCCGACCCGCACGTTGATGCCGGACCGCTTGCGAGTGTTGTTGTACCAGGCGGTCACGTAGGTGTCCCGGTCCTTGACCCAGCCCACGAACACGCTGTCCTCCGGGCTGCCGGTCCCGGCGAACGAGCCGACCGTCACCACGCTGATCGCGTCGGCCGACGACGGCCCCGCCGGGCCCGCGACCATTCCGAAGAAGGGCTGCGTGCCGCTGCCCGCGAACCGGCCGCCGCCGGCCGAGGTCGCCGGCCTGGCCTCGCCGTCGAAGGGCTGGTGCACGGTGTAGCCCGCCGAGGTGTCAGCGGTGAACGCGTCCTGGGCCTCGACCTTCGGGTAGGAGGCGGGGTCGAGCGGCACCTCCATGTGCGCGTACGCGCTGGCGGCCCGCGCCGACCGGTCGTACGTCGCGAAGGCGCGCACCGGGTGGGCGTCCGGGCGCGGTGGGATCCCGGGCGGCGGCGTCACCCGCCAGCGCACCGCGAACCGGCCGCCGGGCCGCACCACCGGCGTCTCCGCGTGTCCGAGCGGCTCGGCCGACCAGCCCGGCGGCACGGCGGGCGTCACCTTGACGTGGGTGGCGGGTTTGCGGCCGTCGTTGGCGAAGGTGGCGGTCACCACGGCGGGCACGCCCTGCTCGGTGACGGCCGCGTCCAGCCGGGTGTCGCCCGCGGCGGGCGACCACGCCTGCAGCTCGGTGACGCCGACGTACGCGCCGGGCGGGTTGCCGAACACCAGCCGGATCCTGGTCGTGGTCAGGGCGGGGAACGTGATCCGGTTCAGCGCCGCGCTCGGCTCTCGCGGCGTGCGCGCCTGGCCCGGCACCTCCCGCCACGCCGCCCCGTCCCAGAACTCCAGCCGGTACGACGCCGGCGCCCGCACCCCGCCCCCGTCGTCGTAGGCGTAGAACCGCACGTCGCTCACCTGGGTCGGCACGCCGAAGTCCACGCCGAGATGGTCCTCGGGGTTCGGGGAGCGGTAGTTGGTCCACCGGCTGTGCGGGATGTCGTCGTAGAAGATCTGCCCGTCCACCGCGTCCCACACGTTGTCGATGCCGTTGGTGTACGACGCGAACGGCTTGGGGTAGCCGGTTCCGTACGGGTTGGCGGCGTCATTGCCGGGACGCGAGGAGCGGTCGGGCGCGACGGCGGCCGGCACGCGGGCGGTCAGCTCGCCGAGCGCGGGCCGCGCGGCGGCGAGCCTGCCGTTCACGTAGACGCGCAGTCCCTTGCCCTGGCCGTACCTCGTGCCGTCGCGGTCCCACAGCACCGTCACGTTGTGCCCGTGGTAGGGAACGTTCTCCAGCGCGAAGTGGTCCCACTCCGCGGGCGCCAGCGGGTTCACCACGACCTCGCCGTCCGCCTGCGGGCGCAGCCCGATCAGGCCGCTGATCACCAGGTCGTTGAAGGTGGAGTGGTTGTAGTGCTCGCTGTGCCCCCGCGCGTCGTAGATCCAGCGCGGCTCGTCGGGGTGGTGCGCCTCGGCGACGTACGGGTGGCCGTCCTTGTACTGGGTGAGCGCGTAGCCGCGCAGCATCCGGTAGTAGTCGGCGGCGGTGACCACGTCCTGGTCGCGGTCGTTGAGCAGGTTGGCCATGGCGGTGAGCGTGGTCGAGGTGGAGTACGGCCAGCTCGGGCCGTCCCAGTGACAGCAGCCGCCGAGCGCGTCCCGCATGAAGAAGGGGCTGCGCCGCTCGGCCGTGGTCGGCCCGTACGGCGCGGCGAACCCCTGCGGGTCCAGCAGCTGCGCCCACGCCTTCTCGGTCCCGGGCTTGGCCATGCCGAACGCCCACGGCACGAACCCGATCTGCTCCCTCGTGGAGACCAGCTTCCGCTGCGGGTCCAGGTCGGCGCGGGCCTTGTGGTAGAAGAACTGCCGCTCCGAGTCCCACAGATAGCGGTGCAGCGCGTCGCGCAGCGAGGCGGCCCGCTGCTCGAACGTTCCGGACAGGGCTCGGTCGCCGCGCATCCGGGCGATGGCGGCGATCGCCCTGGCGTCGCCGTACTGGTAGGCGTTGAGCGTCGGCCGGTAGCCCGCGCCGCCGTGGTAGGGATCGGCCGGGTCGGTCTCGTAGGAGGAGGCGGTGTACTCCATCGCGTCCCACACCGGCACCGACCAGTACAGGCCCAGGTCCTTGTCGTACTGGCCGCCCCACTTGTCGTACTGGCGGACCAGGTCGGGGAGCAGGTTCTCGACGAAGGACGCGTCGCCGGTGACGAGATAGCGCTGGTAGGCGGCGTCGGCGGCCCACCAGGCGTACTCGTGCGCCCAGTCGTCGGTGTCCTTGTTGAGGTACTCCTCCTTCGGCTTGGGGCTCTTGCCGGGGCCCTGCAGCCAGTAGGTGAGGTAGTCGTCGAGCGGGCGGGTGTCGCGCAGCCAGCGGCCCTCGTAAACGTGGTGGCCCGCGGCGGCGACGATGCCGCCGAGCGGCGCGGCGTAGCCGGGGGCGTTGTGGAACTCGGTGATGATGTCGCCGGTCGCGGAGTCGGTGTAGCGGATGTGCCGCTTGTAGGTGCTCCAGCGGTAGTAGTAGACGTCCTGGATCTCCCGGTCGGGCACCTCCAGGAAGGGGATGTTCGCCTCGTACCACTCCGGCTCGGCGTACCCGGCCAGCAGGGCCCGGTGGTCGAGGAAGGCGGTGCCCGGGCCGGCCTCGGGGTATGCCGGCGGGGGCGTCGGAGTGGCGGCGTTCGCCGGGGTGAGGGTCAGGGCGGTCGGCGCGACCAGCGCCGCGAGCATCGCGAGCGCCACAGCCGTGCGTCTCATGGTCACCTCAAGCGTTCGGATTCGATCCCTATACGCGATCGGATCTGACCGATATTGCCCACATATTGACCAGTCGCGAGCGAAAGCGCAAGATCTGTCCAGGAACGCGAGCCGACATCACGGCTACAAATTGCCTAGCTAACTACAAAAAACAGAGTAGTCTGCGGACATGGAACTAGGTATCGCCCTGCCTACCTCTGGACCGCTGGCCGGTCCCGCCAACATCGCCCGCGTCGCACGTGAGGCGGAACGGCTCGGCTACGACTCAGTGTGGACCTATGAGCGGCTGCTGCGGCCGACCGCGCCCATTTCGATGGGCGGGGGTGAGCCGCAGCCGGTGCCCGAGGTCTACCGGGTCGTCTACGAGCCGTTGGAGACGCTGAGCTACGTGGCCGCCATCACGGAGCGGATCAAGCTCGGCACCAGCATCGTCGACGCCCTGCTGCACCCGGCGGCCGTCCTGGCCAAACGGTTCGCCACCCTCGACCAGTTCAGCGGCGGCCGGCTGATCGCCGGGCTCGGCCAGGGCTGGATGCCGCAGGAGTTCGACGCGGCCGGCGTGCCGATGAGCCGGATCGGGCGCGGCATGGACGAGGTCATCGCCGCCATGCGGGCCTGCTGGGGGCCGGACCCCGTCTCGTACGACGGCGAGTTCACCCACATCGCCGAGTCGCAGATCAACCCCAAGCCGGTGCAGGCACATATACCGATCCTGCTCGGCTCCATGACACCGGCCGGCATGCGGCGGGCCGCCCGCATCGCCGACGGCCTCAACCCGGTGGTGCTCTCGCGCGAGACGCTGATCGACCTGACCAAGGCGTACCGGTCGGCCGTCGGGGAGCTGGGCCGTGACCCCGAGTCGGTCACCGTGGTCGCGCGGGCCAACGTGCCGCTCACCGCCGAGCCGCTGGGCGACGACCGGCCGTTCCTGGGCGGCTCCCCGCGGCAGATCGCCGACGACCTGGCCTCACTCGAGGGCACCGGCGTCGACCACGTCCTGTTCGCCGCCTCGGGCCGCGAGCAGGAAGGCGGGGTGAGCGGGATCGACGAGACGCTCGCCCTCTACGCCGAGCTCATCGACCTGGCCCGCCGGTAGCCGGGACCGCGTCCACCCCCGACGGCTCAGGGGCCGCAGAGCTCGCTGATGTTGTTACGGGCGGCCCAGGCGTGGAGCTCCTGGAAGGCCCCGCGCAGGTCCTCGCCGACGGGGGTGAGCCGGTAGAGGACCGCAGTGGCCGGGCCGTCCGCCAGCTGGCGCTCGACGAGCCCGGCCGCCATCAGTTCGCGAAGACGGTCGGCGAGTATGCCGTCGGTGATCCCGGAGATCGCCTTCGCGAGCTCGCTGAACCGCGCCGGCCGCTCCATCAGAGCGACGATGATCATGCCGTTCCAGCGCTTGCCAAGCACCTTGAACACGTCCGCGAACTGCAGGTCGCAGGAAAGGCTCCGCGGGCTCTCGTCCGAGGCGACGCTCCCGGAGACGTGTTCGGCCATGGCCCTCAGCCTACCTGCTGGTAATACGCCCGAGCAGGCGTGCCGTGGCGGACCGGCCGGCCCCCGGCGCCGTGCTGCCGAGTCACCTTGGGCCGGTCCGGTCAGAGGCCCGAGGGTCCGCGCGCAGGGCGCCGAGCAGCCCGCAGACGGCCCTGACGAGGCGCTCGCCCAGTCGCCGCCAGGACGCGGCGGCGTGCTCGGCGGTGTGACCGGTGGCCAGATCGCCTTCCAGTTCGGCGCACATGTGCACGATGAGCACGCGGCTCATCGCCTCGCGCTGTGCGCGCCTGCAGGGGTCGGGCTCCCCCTGCCCGTGGGTGGCGTCGTACAGGCGGCGCAGGGACGGCGTCTCGAGGTTGGCGCGGACGGCGTACTCGCGCAGGGCGGGCTCGACGACGACCTGACCGAGGAAGCGCCCGTACCAGGAGGGGACGCCCAGGTCGATGTGGTGCTCGATGTGGGGCAGCACGACACACCGGATCTTGTCCTCCAGCGCCATCTCCCCCGGCTCGCCGAGGCGGCTCATCATCGCCACCCGGTGCCGCTCCATGGCCTCGGCGTGCTCGGCCAGGATGGCTTTGACGAGCTCGTCACGCCCGGTGAAGTGGTACTGCACCGCGGACTTGTTGCGTTGCCCGGCGGCTTCGCCGATCTGCCGGATCGACACCCCGGCGAAGCCATCGGTGGCGTACAGGCGCTCCGCCGCACGCATGATCGCGCCCCTGGCGATCAGCGAACGCGCGGACGCCTGCAGCGGCATCACGAGATCACCACGTGACCCAGACGTCCTGGAGCCCGCCCGACAGCAGCCCGGTGCGCAGGCGCAACTCGTCGGCGCTGTCGCGCAGGCGCAGAGTGGGCAGCCGGCGGATGAGTGTACCGAGCACGACCTGCAGCTCGAGGCGGGCCAGCGGCTGGCCGAGGCAGTAGTGCGGGCCCGCGCCGAAGCTCAGGTGCTGGTTGGCGTTGTCGCGGCGAGGGTCGAACCGTTCCGGGTCGTCGAACTTGCGCGGGTCCCGGTTGGCCGCGGGCCGGCACGGGATCACGGTGCTGCCCGCGGGCACGGGAGTGCCGCTGAACTCGCTGTCCTCGGTGGCGACCCGGGGGAAGCCGATCACGCTGAGCGTGGTGTCGAGCCGCAGGACCTCCTCGACGGCGCCCGGGATGAGCTCGGGGTCCTCGATGACCGCCTGGTAGCGCTCCGGCTCCGCCAGCAGCATCGCCGCCATGATGGCGATCATGTTGGAGGTGGTCTCGTGCCCGGCCAGCAGCAGCGCCATCACGGTGCTGATCAGCTCCTCGTGGCTGAGCCTGCCGTCCTCGCTGTCGGAGATCTGGGTCAGCTCGCTGAGCAGGTCGTCGCCGGGGTTCGCCCGCTTCTCGTCGACCAGGGCGGAGACGTACGCGCCGAACTCCTCGTACGTCTGCCGCACCTCCTCCTGCGTGTAGCGCGTCAGCGTCAGCATGACCTGCGACCAGTGCGCGAACTTGTCCTGGTCCTGGCTGGGGGCGCCGACCAGGGCGCAGATGACCCGCACCGGCAGCGGCAGCCCCAGCTGGACCGACAGGTTGGCCGGTGAGCCGGACTTCAGCAGGTCGTCGACGAGCTCGTCGGCCATCCCCTGCACCCGGGGCCGCCACGCCTCCATCTTGCGGATGGTGAAGGACTTGCTGAGCAGCCGCCGCCACCGCAGGTGGTCCTCGCCCTCCCTGAATCTCGTGTTGCCGCTGCGGGAGAAGATCCCGCCGTCCTCCGTCGTGGACACCCGCGCGGCGCCCTCGCCTCCGCGCTGGAAGCGCGTGTCCGTGAGCACCGAACGGACGTCGTCGTAGCGGGTCAGCAGCTGCGCGGAGTCGCCGCTGGGCAGCCGCACGTGGGCCACGGGACAGCGGGACTGCAACTCGGCCCACTCCTGCGGCGGCTCCATGGCCGTCGTCCGAGGGAAGGGGTATTCGGGCATGGTTTCGGTCATGACGCCCCCTATGTCGTTGACGAGTCACCGCCAACAATAAGGAGACCGCCTTAATAAGGCAAGGACCTTAAATATTCTGGTTCACCGGCTGGTAGTCGAACCAGTCGAAGCCGGCGCTCCCTTCCGTGACGTACATGCCGATCACCCGTCCCGTGAAGCCGGTCGCCACCTCCGTGGACAGGTACCGCCCGTCCAGCGAGGCCAGGAGAGCGCCGTCGGCGGAGAAGGCGATGGTGTCCGGTCCCCTGCCTTCGACACCCATCGGCTCGATCGCGGTGGGCGGCAGGATGTCGCGGGTACGGATGTCGAGGGTCAGGGTGATCGGCCCGGGCGGGACCGGTCGCTCGGCCACGCACTGGCGCAGCGGGCCGATGCGCGCGATCACCCGCGCCCGCCCCTCGCCCACCTCCAGGTCGTAGTGGTGGGCCTCGTCCAGGCGCACGGACAGGCCGGCCGTGCCGGATCCGGGATCCAGGCGGGCGGCGACGCGGCAGTCGTGGTGCTGCTGGCGGCGCCCCACGAAGGTGTGGCCGGCCCGGTCGAGGGTCGGGCCGGTGGCGTGCAGGGTCAGCCAGCCGGGACGGGCGTCCAGCGACCAGGACCCGTCGGGGCGGCTGCGCGGCGAGATCCAGTGCGGCGCGAGCGCGCCGGCGTCGAAGTCGTCGCGGTACGGCTCCTCGGGCAGAGGGTGCCAGGCGGCGGGCGCGGGGTGGCGTTCCTTGACGGGACCCACGACCGGCCAGCCGTCCTCCCACCGCACGGGGGTGAGGAAGGTCTCCCGCCCGAGTACCTGGTACTCGGGCGTGTAGCCGCGCGGGCGGGTGCCGAGCAGGACCATCCACCAAGTGCCGTCGGCGGCCTGCACGAGGTCGGCGTGTCCGGTGCTCTGGATCGGCCGGTTGGTACCGCGGTGCGTCAGGATGGGATTGACCGGCCCGGGTTCGAAGGGCCCGCGCGGTGAGCGGGCGCGGGCGATCGACACGGCGTGGCCGCGCTCGGTGCCGCCTTCGGACATGAGCAGGTACCACCAGCCGTCCACCTGGTAGAGGTGCGGCGCTTCCGGATATTTCCCGCCGGTGCCCGACCAGATCGGGTACGGCCCCTCCAGAACCTTGCCGCCGGCCGGGTCGATGCGCGCCACCTGGTTGCCCGAGGTGGTGCACCAGCACGAGCCGTCCTCGTCCCAGGCCAGGTCGGGGTCGACGCCGGGCAGGTCGATCCAGACCGGGTCGGACCAGGGGCCTTCGGGGCGTTCGGCGGTGACGAGGAAGTTGCCGCCCGCTCTCACGTTGGTGGTGATCATGTAGAAGCGGCCGTCGTGGTGGCGGATCGTCGGCGCGAAGATACCGCCCGAGGCGGGCACGTCCGCGGGCAGGTCCAGCTGCGAGGGCCGGTCGAGCACGTTGCCGATCTGCCGCCAGTGCACCAGGTCCCGGCTGTGGAAGATCGGCACGCCGGGGACGTACTCGAAGCTGGAACAGACGAGGTAGTAGTCCTCGCCGACCCGGCACACGCTGGGGTCCGGGTAGAACCCCGCCACCACCGGGTTGTCGTACATCTGCACGTAAAAGACCTTTCGGAAAGTCAGCCCTTGAAGGCGCCGTCCATGATCCCGGCCACCATGCGCCTCCCGACGAAGACGAACAGCACCAGCAGCGGCAGGGTGGCCAGGAACGAACCGGACATGGCCAGACCGAGGTCGACGTCCAAGCTGTTCTGCAGCGCTTTGATGGCGATCTGCGCGGTGTACATCTCGGGCGACTTCAGCACGATGAACGGCCACAGGAAGTCGTTCCAGGAGGTGACGAAGCCGAGCAGCCCGAGCACGAAGGCGGCCGGCCGCACCAGCGGGAACGCGATGCGCCAGAAGATCTGCCAGCTGGTCGCCCCGTCGATGCGGGCGGCCTGCAGGATCTCGTCGCTGATCGTCGAGGACAGGTGCTGGCGCATCCAGAAGATGCCGAACGCGTTGGCCAGGCCGGGCACGATGAGCGCCTGCAACGTGTCGACCCAGTTCAGGGACGAGATGATCATGTACTGCGGGATGACCGCGAGCTGCGTCGGCACGGTCATGGTCAGCACCACGATCAGGAACAGCACGTTGCGGCCCGGGAAGCGGAGCTTGGCGAAGGCGAAGCCGGCCAGCGAGCAGAACAGCGCCTGCCCTACGCCGAGCGTCCCGGCCACGATCAGGCTGTTGACGATCGAGCGCACGAACGGCACCGTCGAGAACACCAGCCCGGCCAGGTGGAAGAAGTTGCCGCCCGGCACGATCTCGGGCGGCAGCTGGGTGGCGGTCGCCGAGTCGGTGGTGGCCACCACGAACATCCAGTACAGCGGGAAGAGGCAGGCGAGCGCGGCCAGGCCGAGCAGCAGGTAGGCCCACCAGCGGACCCGGTCATTCATGATTGCTCCGGCGGGTGCGGGTGGACAGGAAGTAGTTGAGCGTGGCGACGGCGATGATCAGGACGAACAGCGCCACGCCGATGGCCGCGCCGTAGCCGAACTGGAACTGGCCGAAGCCCTGCTCGTACAGGAACAACGTGAGAGTCTGACACTGCCGGATCGGCCCGCAGGTGTACGAGGAGCGGCCCATCAGCAGGGGCTCGGTGAAGATCTGCAGGCCGCCGATCGTCGAGGTCACGACCGTGAAGACGATGACCGGCCGCAGCGACGGGATCGAGATGTGGCGGAACTGCTTCCACCCGCCCGCGCCGTCCACCGACGCCGCCTCGTAGATCGCACGCGGGATCGCCTGCAGCGAGGCCAGGTAGAGCAGCGTCGTGTAGCCGAACCAGCGCCACGTCACCATGACGGCGATCAGCAGGTGGCTGCCCCACACCGACTGCTTGAAGTCGATCGGCCCGATGCCGGCGAAGCCCAGCAGCCAGTTGAGCAGGCCGTAGTCACGGTCGAACATCTGGGCGAAGACGATCGCGGTGGCCGCCACCGAGGTGACGTACGGCACCAGCATCGACATCCGGAAGAACACCGCCAGCCGCAGCCGGGCCTGGTTGAGCAGGTGCGCCACGCCCAGCGCGATCACCAGCTGCGGGACGGTGGACAACACCCAGATGCTGATGGTGTTCCGGAGGGCGTTCCAGAACCGGGGGTCGCCGAACAGGCGGCTGAAGTTGTCGAAGCCGATGAAGACGTGCTCGCCGATGGGGTTCCAGTCGAACAGCGCGACGTAGAACGTGAAGAGCAGGGGGACCAGCCCGAACACCGCGAAGATCAGGAAGAACGGCGCGATGTAGGCGTACGGGGCGATGCGCTCACCGATGCTCTGCCGCACCCGTGTCGTGAGCGCGGGCGTCACCGCGACCGTCTCGAGAGTCGCCGTCACTTGCCGATCGCCGTCTTGGTGTTGGCCAGCGCCGTGTCCCAGGCCTTGGCGGCGTCACCCTTGCCCAGCTCGACGTTGTTGAGGGCGTTCTGGAGCTCCTGGCCGATGGCCGAGCTGTCGGGGCCGATGTAGAACGGCTTGAGCCCGAGCAGGGAGTCGGTGTAGATCTTCCCGATCGGCGCGCCGGAGAAGAACTCGTCCTTCTGCCCGGTGAGCTTGGGGTCCTGGTAGACCGACGGGGTCGTGGGCAGCGAGCCGGCGTTCAGGAAGTGCGCGAGCTGGCCCTGCGGCGACTGGGTCTTGGTGATGTAGTCCCAGGCGGCCTTGGCGTTCTTGGCGCCCTTGGGGATGGCCAGGTAGCTGCCGCCCCAGTTGCCGGCCCCGCCGGGGATCGTGGCGATGTCCCACTTGCCCTTGGTGTCGGGGGCGGTCCTGCGGATCGAGCCCAGCATCCACGACGGCGCGGAGATCACCGCGAACTGCCCCTTGCTCATGCCCGCGCTCCACCCGTCGGTGAACGAGCTCTGCTTGGCCGTGATCCCGGCCTGCATGGCCTTGATCGCCAGGTCGAAGGCCGTCTTGACCTGCGGGCTGGTGCTGTAGACGACGTTGCCGGACGGGTCGTAGTACTTCTGCGGCCCCTGGTTGACCGCCTGGTAGAACACGCTGGTGGACGCGTTGTCCACGAACGCCTTGCCGGTCTTGGCGACATACTTCTTGCCGGTCTCGATGAACGCGTCCCAGGTGGGCCAGAGCTTGCCCACCTCCTCGCGGTCGGTCGGCAGCCCGGCCTCCTTGAACAGGTCCGTCCGGTAGGCCACGGCCATGCCGCCCACGTCCGTCGGGATGCCGATGATCGAGCCGTCCTTGGCGGTGGGCTGGCTGATCACCCAGTCCAGGTAGTCGCCCTTGATCTTGTCCGCGCCGAGCTGCCGCAGGTCGTAGAAGTTCTGCGGCTGCTGCACGAACTTCGGCAGGTCGTCCCCCTGGATGAGCACGAGGTCGGGGACCTTGCCACCGGCCAGCGCGGTGGTCAGCGCCTGCGCCGTCTCCGTCGAGCTGCCCACCTCGGTGAGCTTGACCTGCACGCCCGGGTTGGCCTTCTGGTACTCGTCGACCGAGGCCTTCTGGTCGATCCCGGAGAACGACCAGAACTCGAACGACTTGCCGTCGCCCGACGGCTGCGACGGAGTGCTGCCGCTGCTGCCTCCGCAGGCGGTGGCGGTCAGGGCGATGGCCGCGGCGAGCACGGCGGGGGTTGCGATACGGAGCTTCACGGTTGTTCTCTTCCAGTGGGGATCGAGGTCAGGAGCGGAGCGCGGTCGCGATGGCGTGGTAGGCGGGCTTCTTGTGGAAGATCTCGTCGTACGGCAGCGCGGCGCCCTCGCCGGGGAAGAACGGGCGCGGTGAGGGCGAGGATGACGGCTCCGACGAGCAGGAGGACCGAGATCCGATGCATGCTGCGCTCCTTCGAAGGGGTCCGAGAGCGCCTGAAACTTTCGATTACAGGCCCGATCGTTAATCGGGGACTCTAAGCAGCCGTTACGAAACCCGTCAAGAACACGTCCGTAAGATCTCCGAAATCAATCGGGCTAGACTGCGCCCATGACCGCGACCGAGGAGCCGTTCGACACCGACGCCACCCCCGCCCGGCCGCTGACCATCACCCAGCTGGCGGAGCTGGCGGGCGTGTCCACCGCCACCGTCTCCAAGGTGGTCAACGGCCGCTCCGAGGTCGCCCCCGAGACCCGGGCCCTCATCGAGGGCCTCATCCGGCGGCACGGCTACCGCAGGCAGCGGCGGCGCGTCAGTCCCGCCCCCCTGGTGGAGGTGGTGTTCCACGCGCTGGACGGCGAGTACCCGGTCGAGATCATCAAGGGTGTCGACCAAGTCGCGCGCCAGCACCACCTCGCCGTGGTGATCTCCGACAGGCCGGACCGCGAACCCGCAGGTCACGGCTGGATCGATGGCGTGCTGAGCCGCCGCCCCACGGGTGTGATCGGGGTGTTCTCGGGGTTGACCGACGACCAGCGCCAGCATCTCGTCACCCGCGACATCCCCATCGTCCTGCTCGACCCGTCCGGCGACCCAGGACCCGGGGTCCCCTCGGTCGGCGCGGGAAACTGGAGCGGCGGCCTGTCGGCCACCCGCCACCTGCTCGACCTCGGCCACCGCCGCATCGCCATCATCACCGGCCCCGACTGGGCCCTGTCCAGCAGGGCCCGCCTCGACGGCTATCGCACCGCGCTCGACCTGGGCGGAGTGGCCGCCGACGCCACCCTGATCGGCTCGGGCGGCTTCCTCATCGAGGGCGGCCGGGCCGAGGCCCACCGGCTGCTGCGCCTGCCCAACCCACCGACCGCGATCTTCGCCTGCAACGACGGGCAGGCCACCGGCGCCTACCGCGCCGCCCACGAGCTGGGCCTGCGCATTCCCGGCGACCTGAGCGTCGTCGGCTTCGACGACCTGCCTCCGATGGAGTGGATGAACCCGCCGCTGACCACGGTCCGCCAGCCGCTCACCGAGATGGCCGCCGCGGCCACCGGCATGCTCATGAAGCTCGCGCAGGGCGAGCCGCTGCCGCAGAGCCGGGTCGAGCTGGGCACCGAACTGATCATCCGGGGCAGCACCGCGCGCCCCGCCGGCTGACCGAAACTTTCTGGATTCTTTCCGTACGTAACTCGAGTTTGACAGCCTCATAACAGCTGCCTAACGTGACGCAAATCGCGGCCGTCAGCTTCGAATGTTAAATGTTAGCGTTAACAGCACTCTCGGGAGAGGACGCAGATGCCATTCCGCGGCTCCTTGCAAGCGTGTGACCGCGTCGTTCTGCCGCCGGTCCTCGTCTCGGGGACGTCCCTCGGCCCGGACCTCGTGCTGAGCACCGGCCATCCGGACGTCGAGGTGCGCGAAGGCGTGATCACGAGCCGATCGGCCGGCGCCGTCCATGCGACGATCTCCGTGGCCGGCGCCGGAGGCTTCGCCGTGACGGTGCTCCCTGAGGCGTCGACGTCCCATGTCCACCAGCGTCCGAGTCGTGGCCTAGAGCTCACACCCCCTGTTAACGCTGACTTCATGGAGGAGCCCCCCACTCATGAAACGAATCGCGTTATCGATCCTGCTCTTAGCCGGCACGCCGGCGGCGCCGCCGGCGTCAGCGGCGGCCGATCCGATCCCGGAAGGGGCCGTCGTCGACCAGTTCGACGGCACCACGCTGGGCCCGGACTGGACGGTCCTGTCGCCTGACGACTCCCGCTGGTCGCTCTCCGGAGGCGCGCTCCACCTCGACACCTCCACTTCGAGGTGGTCACCAAGGTCAGCGCCCCCGTCGCACTGGACTTCCAGGACGCCGGGCTGGTGGCCTGGCAGGACTGGGACAACTACGTCCGTGCCGGGCTGGCCCACGTCGGCTCCGCCGGCGGCGTCGTCAAGGCCGGCGGCTGGGCCAAGTACAAGGCCTCGTTCACCTCCTCGGGAAGCACCGACGCGGGCCGCCTGATCGTGCAGGCCACGGGCGGCCGCACCGACCTGGACATGGTCTCGCTGTTCCCGCGCGGCACCTTCAAGGGGCACGGCCTGCGGACGGATCTGGCCCAGATGATCGCGGACCTGAAGCCGGGGTTCGTACGATTCCCCGGCGGGTGCGTCACCAACGTCGGCACCTACGACCCGTACTCGGTGAACCAGGACCGGCGGCGCATCTACCAGTGGAAGGAGACGATCGGGCCGGTCGAGGAGCGGCCTGCCAACTTCAACTTCTGGGGCTGCCAGAGCTACGGCATCGGCTACTACGAGCACTTCCAGTTCGCCGAAGACATCGGGGCCGAGGCGCTGCCGGTGCTGTCGGTGGGCGTGAACGGGTGCGGCGAGGACCGGCCGCTGACCGACGAGGCCAAGCTGGCCCGATGGGTGCAGGACACGCTCGACCTGATCGAGTTCGCCAACGGGCCCGTGACCTCGGAGTGGGGCAAGAAGCGGGCGCGGCTCGGGCATCCGAAGCCGTTCGGGCTGGAGTACATCGGGCTCGGGAACGAGGAGATCTACCCCGAGTTCTTCGCCAACTACCCGAAGTTCGCCGACGAGATCAGGGCCAGGTATCCGTCGATCAAGATCATCAGTAACTCCGGGCAGACGTCGCAGGGTGCCTGGTTCGACCGGATGTGGCAGGTCGCCCGTGACCAGAAGGCCGACCTGGTCGACGAGCACTACTACAACAGCCCGGACTGGTTCCTGATCAACAATCACCGTTACGACACCTACGACCGCAACGGCCCCAAGGTGTTCGCCGGCGAGTACGCCTCCAGGGGCAACACCTTCCACAACGCGCTGGCGGAGGCGTCGTACATGACAGGCCTCGAGCGCAACTCCGACGTGGTCGAACTGGCCTCGTACGCGCCGCTGCTGGCCAACGTCGACTACGTGAACTGGGCCCCGGACCTCATCTGGTTCGACAACGACCAGGTCTACGGCTCGCCGAACTACTACGTCCAGCGGTTGTTCTCCACCAACCTCGGCGACCGGATCCAGCCCAGCACGTTCCAGGGCGAGGCGAAGCCCGCCGAGGACATCAAGGGCGCGGTCGGGCTCGGCTCCTGGGCCACGCAGGTCAGCTACGACGACGTCAAGGTGACCGCGGCCGACGGCACCGTGCTGCTGTCGGACGACTTCTCCGGCGGCGCCTCCCGGTGGACGCCCGGTCAGGGCACGTGGGCCGTTCAGGACGGCGCGTACGTACAGACGGCCGACGTCACCGATGCCCGCTCGACGGCGGGCTCGGCCGACTGGTCGAACTACACGATGGAGGTGAAGGCCCGCAAGACCGGCGGCGCCGAAGGCTTCCTGATCATGTTCGGCGTGCGCGACACCGGCAACTTCTACTGGTGGAACATCGGCGGCTGGGGCGACACTCAGTCGGCCATCGAGAAGGCTGCCAACGGCGGCAAGACGCAGATCGCCTCCTCGGGCACCACGGTCGAGACCGGCCGCGACTACCAGGTCAAGATCCAGGTGAACGGGCGCAGGATCACCCCTGGCTCGACGGGCAGAAGATCAACGACTTCGTCGACAATGCCGCCGTTGAGCCGCTCTACCAGGTCGTCTCCAGGGACGGCGACTCCGTCACGCTCAAGGTCGTCAACGCGCAGGACACCGGCGTGCGCAGCGCCGTGACTCTGGACGGCGCCCGCGTCCGCCCCACCGCCACGGTCACCTCCCTGACCGGCGCGCCGGCCGACGTCAACTCCCTCACAGAACCCACCAAGGTGAAGCCCGTGGAGCGGAAGATGACCGGCTTCTCCAACGCCTTCACCTACGACTTCCCCGCCGACTCCGTCACCTTCATCCGCCTCACCGAACGCTGACGCCCTGAGCCGTCCTGGGGGCAATCCCCGGGACGGCCGCAAAATATACTATCCCTCTAGGTAGAGTAGACAATTTGCGACGGCACACTAAGGCGCACCGGCGAGGAGAATGTCATGTCTGTGACAGATTCAACCACTCCGTCACCATCGACCACACCCTCGTCCACTCCCACCCCCACGGGAACACCCACAGCGAGCCCCACAAGCCCCGAACCCACCCCGAGCCCGACGTCCCCCAGTCCGACAGCCACCCCAAGCCCGACAGCCACCCCAAGCCCGACAGCCACCCCAAGCCCGACAGCCACCTCAAGCCCGACAGCCACCGAGAGCCCCACGACACCCGCACCCACCCCGAGCCCGATTTCCCCCAGCACCACAACCACCCCGACGCCCACCAAGACGCCTGAGGCGTCGCCGACTCCTTCTGCTCCCACCTACCCCACTCCGACACCTTCGCCGACCTCGCCTGGTCTTCAACGCCCAGGTATGCCGGACACCAATGTCCGCGGGAGCACCTTCACGAGCGCGGCCGGCGGATTCACCACCGAGCACGATGAGCTGACGAGGGATGCCCGTGGGATTCTCGACGCCATCGCCGCCCTGGGCGATTTCGCCGGCACCGATGAGACGGCGAACACGTTCAGGCAGAGCTTTTCCACCGCATTGAAGAAAGCCGAGACGTACGTCAACGCGCTGCGCGACGTCTATCCCGAGGTCGCCAACCGGCTGGCCGGCATGAAGACCGGCTTCGAGGTCGCGCATTGGGCCACCATCGAATCCCTGCCGAAAGTGTCCGACCCACCCGAGTACTCGAAGTCGGACGGAAAGCTCACCCCCTGACACTTTTGGAGACCTGATGACCACACCAGACGACGGCGCCCCCTTCCTCGACGAAGAGATGCGCCGCTTTCTCGCCGAGTTCCAAGCCGACACCCGGCCGCTGGAAGAATTGCAGGAGAGCCTCAATGCCATCCGCGGGCGAGGTGAGGCGGCCAATGGCCAGGTGAAGGCGGAGGTGCTGCCGAGCGGCGCGCTCGGCAGCCTGCGCATCGACCCGCGGGCGATGCGGCTCGGCGCGGACGCGCTTGCGGAGGCGGTGCTCGCCGCCGCGAGCGACGCCGCCGCGGACCTGACCACGCAGATGGCCGGGATGCTGACGGACGGCCTGACCCCGTTCGCCGACGAGGTCAGGCGTTTCAACCAGGACTAGCTACGTGGTCACCGGAGGTCAGTATCGGCGCCAGCGCCTGAACTGGTCCTGGCCTGCGGCGACACCCAGCTTGGCGAGCATCTGGTTCCATGTGGGCAACAGGCTGAACGGATCGTCGATCACGTCGCCGGGTCGGTTGAGCGCGTTCCCCGTAGTGGTGAAGATAGTGGACCCGGTCAAGAACACGATGGCGTTCTGCGCCGCCTGGTTCTTCGGCAGCAGGTTGGCGGCCTTTCCGAAATTGGCGGGATCCACGTGGTAGAAGACCATGGCCGCCGCGAAGTTCTTCACCATGTACTCGCCGCGGTCGCCCCACGACCCCATGTCCTCGCCTCTCGCCAGCTTGAGCCCGTCGACGACCGCCTGGTCGAGGACCGTGTAGGCGAGGCTGCCCCCCACGGCGTAGATGAACCGCTTCCCCACCGCATGATTGAACATCTTGAGCAGCAGCCGTGCCTGCTTCCTGCGCATCGCCCAGTTGATCAGCACCTGGACCTTCTTGTCGATCGCCGGCCAGCAGAAGAACATCAGCAGCTCGAGCCACTGGATCATGGCCATCGTCCGGAGCGCGTGCTGAGTCTGCTCCAGCAGGTCCGCGTAGTCGTCGACCGCGTCGGCCAGCCCGCGGAGGTACGCGGACACCCGCGGCGGATAGGGCGCGACCTCGTCGTTGAAGTATTTCCTGAAGGCGTCGATGCCCGCGCCGGAGCTCGGCGGCCGCCATACCCTGCTCGCGACCTCCTCCACGTCGTCCAGGCTGGCGTCCACCCGCTTGGCCAGTTGCCGCAACAGCTGCGCGGCCTCGCGCGCCTTGGCCGGGTCGCCATCGGGGTAAGCGACGGCCAGCATCTGCAAGACCACGCCGCCGACGCCGACGGCGGAGAACAAGAACCCCGCCTTCGGGAGGAACTTGGGGGATGGACTCACGTAGCAGACCCTTTCTCCACCGCCGGACGCCCTGATCTTCGGGATCAGAGGTTCATCCGATCGTCCCGTCAATATCATCTGCCACGCTAGCCCCATAAGCTGGCCAATCTCCCTATTTAGAGCATGAAATGTGGAGATTTATCGGCCAGCGATCCACTCGGCGGCGGACTCGTTCGAGATCGAGAGGCACCTTCTGCCTCTGGGGCGGCAGCAAGGAGGGCGTGACCTTCTGGCGGGCCGGCCCTCCGACCGCCGAGGTTCAGACGAGCGGCGGGGCGGTGGAGCGGCGGGCGACCAGGGTGGGCGTGACGGAGAAGCGGACCGAGGACGTGCGCCCCTCGATGCGTTCGAGCAGCAGCCGCCCGGCCGTCTTCCCCATGATGGCCCCGTCCTGGTCCACGCTGGTCAGCGAGATGTGCGCGAGCGCGGTCACGCGGGCGTTGTCGTAGCCGGCCACGGAGACGTCTCCGGGCACGGCGAGCCCGGCCTCGTGGATGGCCGCGAGCGCGCCGAAGGCGGCCTGGTCGGATCCGGCGAAGACGGCGGTGGGGCGGGGCGTGCGGGCCAGCAGCTCGCGCGTGCCCTGGTAGCCGCCCTCCTCGGTGTAGGAGGTGGCGGCGATGGCGACGTGCTCGGCCAGTCCGTGCTCGGTCATCACCCGCTCGTACGTCCTGGCCCTGATGGTGTGCAGCAGCGCGACGGAGCGGGACGGGCCGACGTCCTTCTGCGTGATGTGCGCGATGCGGCGGTGGCCGAGCGCGATGAGGTGCTCGACGGCGAGCTCGGCCCCCACCTCGTCGTCGTCGAGCACCGAGTCGTAGACCGCCGAGCGATCGTGACGGCCGAGCACGACGGTGGGCGTGCTCCTGGCCATCTCCTCGAGCTGGGCCCTGGCGATGATCGGGGCGACGATGAGGATGCCGTCCACCTGCCGGTCCACCAGGGCGTCCATCGCGCGGCTCTCTGCCTCGGCGTCCCGGCCGCTGCCTTGGACGATGATGGCCTGGTAGCCGGCGCCGGCGATCTGCTCGTCGAGGCCGTCGAGGATGTCGGCGAAGAACGGGTTCCTGATGTGCGGCAGCGCCACGCCGATGGTGAACGTGCGCCCCCGCATGGCCCGGGCCGCGGCGTGCGGGCGGTAGCCGAGCTCGTCGATGGCGGCCTGCACCTTGGCGCGCATCGCCTCGCTGACGCCGTAGGCGTTGCGCAGAACCTTCGACACCGCGGTGGTGGAGACCTGGGCATGGCTGGCCACATCGGTGATCGTCACCCGCCGCCGCCCGTCGCGCGTGACCATCTGCCGCACCTCGTTCGACTAGACGCGACCTGATTGTACGAGCTCAAGCCCGATGCCGCGATGAGTAACGATACCCATTTCAAACATCCGACGACCGTCAGATCGGGGGTCCCACGTGGGTCACGATTGGGGACCGTTCCTCAAATCGAGCCTTGACGCCATACCAAGTAACGCCTACGTTAACTCGCATCGGGGGGCGTTAAAACGATTCAACGGACCCGGAGGGGCGTTGTGAAGACCTCTCATCGCGTGGCGGGAGCGGCCCTGGCCGTTCTCACGATGACTGCCCTGACCTCCTGCGGCTCGGGCTCCGAGCCGGCCGCCGACGGCACTGTCACCCTGAAGTTCCTCGTTGACAACGGCCAGGGGGCGGTCGACATGGCCAAGGCCATGACGGACGCCTTCATGCAAGCCAACCCCAAGATCAAGATTGAGACGGAGACGCGCCCGGCCGGCAGCGAGGGCGACAACATCGTCAAGACCAGGCTCTCTACGGGCGACATGTCGGATGTGTTCTTGTACAACTCCGGGTCGCTGCTCCAGGCGCTCAACCCGGCCCAGACCCTGGTCGACCTCACCGGCGACCCGGTGCTGCAGAACGTCCAGAAGGACTTCCTGCCGGTGGTGACCCAGGGCGACCACGCGTACGGCGTGCCCGCGGGCACCGCCATGGGCGGCGGCATCCTCTACAACCGCAAGGTCTACGACAAGCTCGGCCTGAAGGTGCCCACGACCTGGGACGAGTTCATGGCCAACAACGACAAGATCAAGGCGGCCGGGGTCACGCCGGTGATCTCGACGTTCAAGGACACCTGGACCTCGCAGCTGTTCGTGCTGGGCGACTACTACAACGTGCAGGCCGCGGTGCCGAACTTCGCCGCCGACTACACGGCGGGCAAGGCCAAGTTCGCCACCACCCCTGCCGCGCTGGCCGGCTTCCAGCACCTGGCCGACGTGAAGGCCAAGGGCTACCTCAACGAGGGCTTCGGCTCAGCCACCGCCGACCAGGGCATGAAGCTGCTGATCGAGGGCAAGGGCGCGCACTACCCGATGCTCAGCGCCCAGGTCCCGCCGCTGGTCGCCTCGATGCCGCAGGCCGCCACCGACGTCGGATTCTTCGGCATCCCCGGCACCGATCCGGCCAAGAACGGCGCCACCATCTGGGAGCCGGCGGGCATCTACATCCCCAAGACCACCAAGAACCTGGACGCGGCCAAGAAGTTCCTGGCCTTCGTCGCCTCGCCCGCCGCCGCCGACGCCATCAGCAAGGCCGTGCAGCCGGCGGGGCCGTACCGCATCCAGGGCGCCAAGCTGCCGGACAACGCCGTGCAGGTGGCCAAGGACCTGCAAACCTACATCGACAAGGGCGCCACGGCGCCGGCGCTGGAGTTCGTCTCGCCGGTCAAGGGCCCGTCGCTGGAGCAGATCACCGTCGCCGTCGGCTCCGGGCTGACGCCGGCCGCCGAGGGCGCCGCCCAGTACGACAAGGACGTGGAGAAGCAGGCCAAGCAGTTGGGGCTCGCGGGGTGGTGACCAAGCAGGCGGCCAGACCCCACCTCATGCCCGAGCAGGAGTTCGCCCGCCCGGCCAGGCGCAAGTCCGCCTACCCTTACGCGCTCTACCTGCCGGCCGCCGTCGTCTACCTCGTCATCTTCCTGGTGCCGACGGTCATGGCCTTCTACTTCGCGCTCACCCGCTGGACCCTGTTCGACAGCACCTTCGTCGGCCTGGACAACTTCCGCGACTTCCTGTCCGAGCAGAACCTGCGCATCGGCTTCGCCAACACCCTCTTCTACGCCGTGGTCACCAGCGGCCTCAAGGTCGTCATCGGGCTGCTGCTCGGCGTGCTGCTCACCTCGAAGCTGCGGCTGCGCGGCTTCCTGCGCTCGGTGGTGTTCTTCCCCGTCCTCGTCTCCACGGTCGCGGTCGGCATCACCTTCAGCGCACTGCTGCGGCCCGACACCGGCCTGGTCAACAAGGCCCTGGCCGTGGTCGGCATCGACGGCCCCGACTGGCTCGGCGACGCGAACACGGCGCTGCTGTCGGTCGCCCTGGTCGACGTCTGGAAGGGCGTCGGCATCGCCACCGTCATCTACATCGCCGGCATCCTGTCCATCCCCCGCGACTACTACCAGGCCGTCGCCGTGGACGGCGGCAGCGCCTGGCACCGCTTCCGCCACGTCACCCTCCCCCTGAGCTGGCCCGCCACCTACTCCGTCATCATCCTGTCGTTCATCGGGGGCCTGCGCTCCTTCGACCTGATCTGGACGATGACCCGCGGCGGGCCCGGCTTCACCAGCGACACCATCGCCTCGATCATCTACAAGCAGTACCAGGCCGGCTTCTTCGGCCTGTCGACCGCGGGCAACGTGCTGCTGTTCGTCGTCGTCACCGCCATCGCCGTCCCGCTCAACTACTTCCTCGGCAAAAGGCAGGTGGCCGCATGACAGCTCTGCGAAGGCTCGGCGCCGAGGCCGTCGCCCTGGTCCTGGCGGCGGTGATCTTCCTCGTCCCGTTCGCCCTCATGCTGCTCACCGCGGTCAAGGACCAGACCCAGGCCACCGACCTCGACTTCGCCTGGCCGGCCAACTGGCCCATCGTCCAGAACCTCACCGAGGTGATCGAGGCACGCGACTTCGTGCTCTTGCGCGCGTACGTCAACAGCACGGTCCTGACCGTGGCGTCGGTGGCGCTGCTCGTCGTCTTCGCCGCGATGGCCGCGTTCGTGCTGCAGCGCCGCGCGGGCAGGCTCGGCTCGGTGGCCAACTTCCTGGTGCTGTCCGGGCTGATCATCCCGCCCGCGATCGTGCCGACGATCTGGCTGCTGCAGGCGCTCGGCCTGTTCAAGACCCTCCCCGGGTTGATCCTGATCGAGGTGGCCTTCAACCTGGCGTACGCGGTGCTGCTGTTCCGCGCGTTCGTCGCGGCCATCCCCCGCGAGCTGGACGAGGCCGCCATGATCGACGGCTGCACCGGGTTCACCCTGTTCTTCCGGGTGATCTTTCCCTTGCTCCGGCCGGTCACCATCACCGTGATCCTGACCAGCTCGGTGGCCATCTTCAACGACTTCGTCAACCCGCTCTACTTCACCCCTGGGGATGAGAACGCCACCGTTCAGGTCACCCTCTACAACTTCCAGAGCCAGTACAACACCCAGTGGAACCTGCTCTTCATGGACATCGTGCTCATCACGATCCCACCGTTGCTGCTGTTCATCTTCTTCAACCGCAAGATCGTCGCCGGCATGACCGCCGGCGCCATCAAGGGCTAGGAGACCCATGCACGTTTGTACGACGCCCGCCTTCGAACACCACCGCGATCCCCTCGGCATCGGCGAAGGCGCTCCGCGCCTGTCCTGGACCGTCACCACGGACGTTCCCGGCTGGCAGCAGCAGGCGTACGAGATCGAGCTCAGCGACGGCACGGCCACCGGCCGGGTCGAGTCGGCGGAGTCGGTGCTCGTGCCCTGGCCGGGCGGCGAGCTGAGCTCGCGCGAGCGCCGGGCGGCCCGGGTACGCGTGCACGGCCGCGACGGCTCGGCCAGCGACTGGAGCGAATGGTCGTGGACGGAGGCCGGCCTGCTGGACCCGGCCGACTGGCAGGCGGGCGCGGCCGCGCCGCCGCTGGAACTGCTGGGCGTCCCCGACGGCCCCGCGCTGCTGTTGCGCCGCGACTTCACCGTCCGCGGCCCCGTCCAACGGGCCCGCCTGTACGTCACCGCCCACGGCATCCACGAGACCGAGATCAACGGCCAGGTCGTGGGCGACGACGTGCTGGCCCCCGGCTGGACCAGCTACGGCCACCGCCTGCGCTACCGCACGCACGACGTCACCGATCTCCTGACCGCGGGCGCCAACGCCATCGGCGCCACCCTCGCCGACGGCTGGTACCGCGGACGCGTCGGCTTCGCGGGCGGCAAGACCGCCGTCTACGGCGACCGCACCGCGCTCATCGCCCAGCTCGAGATCACCTACGAGGACGGCACGACCGACGTGGTCGTCACCGACGGGAGCTGGCGCTGCGCGAGCGGCCCCGTCACCGAGGCCGGTCTGTACGACGGCGAGAAGCACGACGCCCGCCTGGTGCCGTCCGGCTGGTCGGAGCCCGGCTTCGACGACGCGGCCTGGCTGCCCGCCGACGCGCTGCCGCACGACCCGGCCCTGCTCGTCGCGCCGACCGGCCCGCCGGTCCGCCGGGTGGAGACGCTCGCCCCGGTGGAGGTGCTGACCGGGCCGGACGGGGAGACGATCCTCGACTTCGGCCAGAACATCGCCGGCCGCCTGCGCATCCGCGTGCAGGGCCCGGCCGGGCACACCGTCACGTTCCGGCACGCCGAGGTCCTGGAGGACGGCGCGCCGGCCCTGCGGCCGCTGCGCGACGCGGCGGCGCTCGACCAGTACACGCTGCGCGGCGACGACACACCCGAGGAGTGGGAGCCGCGCTTCACCGTGCACGGCTTCCGCTACGCCCAGGTCGACGGCTGGCCCGGCGAGCTGGACCCGGCCGACATCCAGGCCGTGGTCTGCCACACCGACATGCGGCCCACCGGCGACTTCGACTGCTCCGACCCGCTGCTGAACCGCCTGCACGACAACGTCCGCTGGAGCATGCGCGGCAACTACGTCGACCTGCCCACCGACTGCCCGCAGCGCGACGAGCGGCTCGGCTGGACCGGCGACATCCAGGTCTTCGCCCCGGCCGCCGCCTTCCTGTACGACTGCGCGGGCCCGCTGTCGTCCTGGCTGGCCGACCTGGCCGCCGACCAGGCCGAGCACGGCACTGTGCCGCACTACGTGCCGTGGGTGGAGCTGGTGTTCGGCACCGCTCCCACCGCGGCCTGGGGCGATGCCGCGGTGCTGGTGCCCTGGACGCTCTACCAGCGTTTCGGCGACCTCGGGCTGCTGCGGCAGCAGTACCCGAGCATGAAGGCGTGGGTGGACCAGGTGGCCCGGCTGACCGGCGACGACCACCTGTGGGACGAGGGCTTCCAGTTCGGCGACTGGCTGGACCCGGCCGCGCCGCCGGACAACCCGGGCAAAGCGCGTACCGACCACGCGCTCGTCGCCACCGCCTACCACGCCTGGAGCGCCGGGATCCTGGCGGAGGCGGCCGCGTTGCTGGGGCACTCCTCCGATGCCGAGCACTATGCCGCGCTGGCAGGGGCGGTGCGTGAGGCGTTCCGCCGCGAGTTCGTCACCCCGTCGGGGCGGCTGGCCTGCGACACCCAGACCGCCTACGCCCTGGCCCTGACGTTCGACCTGCTGGACGGGCCCGCGCAGCGAGAGCGGGCCGGGCGCCGCCTGGCCGAGCTGGTCGCATGGGACGACTACCGCATCGGCACCGGCTTCGTCGGCACCCCGCTCATCTGCGACGCGCTCTGCTCTGTCGGCGCTTACGACACGGCGTACGCGCTGCTGCTCCAGCGCAACTGCCCGTCCTGGCTGTACCCGGTGACGATGGGCGCCACCACCATCTGGGAGCGGTGGGACAGCCTGCTGCCCGACGGCTCGGTCAACCCGGGCGAGATGACCTCCTTCAACCACTACGCCCTCGGGGCGGTGGCCGACTGGCTGCACCGCACCGTGGCCGGCCTCGCCCCGGCCGCCCCCGGCTACCGCCGCCTGCGCGTCGCGCCCCGGCCCGGCCGGGAGCTGACCCACGCCTCGGCCCGCCTCGACACCCCGTACGGTCCGGCGTCGGTCTCCTGGTCCAGAGAGGGCAGGACGCTCACGGTCACCGCGACCGTGCCGCCGGGCACGGTCGCCGAGGTGGACCTGCCCGGAGCGGCCCCGCAGGAGGTGGGCTCGGGCACCCACACGTTCACCACCCGGATGTGAGCCGCTGCCCGGCCCGTCGAGACGTCGGCGGCGGGCCGGGCAGCGCCACCTGGATGGGACTGCACCGTGCCGGCCGCCACCATGACGAGAACCACCCCGAAGATGATCAAGCCTCGGTCGTGTAACGGGCGATGCGTACGGGGAGCGTGCGCGGCCCGCGTACCTGGCCTGTCGCCCAGGTGACCGCCGCCGGGTCGTCGAGGCTGAAGTCCGGGATGCGCTCCAGCCACACCTCCAGGGCGACCCGCAGCTCCATGCGTGCCAGATGCGAGCCCACACAGCGGTGGATGCCCAGCCCGAAGGCGGCGTGCCGGTTCACCTGGCGGTCGATGAGCACCTCGCCTGCCTGGACGAACTGCTCAGGATCGCGGTTGGCCGCCGGGAACGACAGCAGGACCCAGTCGTCGGCCTTCATGTCCACGCCGTTCCAGCGCATGTCCTCCTTGACCAGCCGCGCCATCGTGACCGGCGCGTAGGCCCGCAGGAGCTCCTCCATCGCGGTCGGCAGCAGCCCGGGCTCGGCCACCAGCCGCCGGCGGTCGGCAGGCGTCTTGGCCAGGTGCCACAGCGACGCCCCGATGGCGCTCCACGTCGTGTCGATGCCCGCGATGAGCAGCAGCGCCATCGTCCCGGCCACGTGCGAGGGGGCCAGTTTCTGGCCGTACAGCTCGGCGTCGATCAGGTACGTCGTCAGGTCGTCACGCGGGTGGTCCACGTGGTCGCGGATCTGGGCGAGCAGGTAGTCGAAGAGCCGGCCCATCCGCGCGATGCGCTCTTCCGGCGGCAGGTTGACGCCTTCGAGCGTGTTCTCGACGAACTCGCGGAACCGGGGCCCGTCCTCGGGAGGGAAGCCCAACATGTCGGCGATGACCCGCATCGGGATGTGCTGGGCGTAGTCGCGGGCGGCGTCGACGACGTCCTGCCCCTCTAACGCGTCGATCAAAGCGTGGCAGAACGCCCTGGTGGCCGCCTCCCGCTTGGCGACCGCCGTCTTGGTGAACGCCGGGAGGAGCAGCTTGCGGGCGTCGTGGTGGAAGGGCGGGTCGGAGGAGATCGGCGGCGAGCCGCCCATGGGGGCCAGCTCGCGGGGCGGCCGGAAGTTGCTCATGATGATCGAGCGCGATGAGAAGCGCTCGGTGTCGTAGGCGATGGCCGCGACGTCCTCGTGGCGCGTCGGCAGCCAGCCGCCGCCGAAGCGGTCGGTGTGCGCGATCGGGCAGCGCTGCCGCAGGTCGTCCTGGATCGGGTACGGGTCGGCCGCCCATTCGGGCTCGAGGTGCGAGAAGTCGGTCGCCCAGTCGGAGACAGGGCCGGTGACGATCTCGCTGCGCGTGCCGACGGGCTGGTCCGCCCGGGCCTCCTGGTAGTCCCGCGCGAAGCGGTCGTCCACGGTCATCTCACGACTCCTCAATGATGACGATCGCCCGTTCCGGACAGTTGGCGACGGCCAGGTGCGCCGCCTTCTCCTCGTCCGCCGGCACGACGCCGTCGCCGATCACCTGCCCGTAGCCCTCGTCGTCCTCGCTGAACAGGCCGGGGGCCAGGTCGTAGCAGCGGCCGTGTCCCTGGCAGCGGTCAAAATCGATGCGTACTTTCAATGCGAGTGCTCCGCTTCCGTGTGCGATGTCGTCGGTCGGGCTAGGGCGGCCACGACGCGGGTGAGCAGCGCCGCCCACTCCCCGTCGTCCACCGCGTGCAGGTCCGGCGTGATGAGCGCGCTGCCCATGGACAGCAGCAGGCAGAAGTGGGCCAGCGCGTCCGGGGACAACGCGGGGTCCAGCTCGCCGCCGCCCTGGGCAGCGCGTACCAGCTCGGCGAGCCAGGCGGCACGTTCGCCCACGTAATCCCGCATCGGGCGGGCGACGTCCTCGTCGCGGCGGGCCGCCACCAGTGCCTCGACGATCAGGTGGCCGGGAGCCCCTTGACGTCGCGGCAGCCAGCGGCCGATCACGAGGAGCAGCTCCATGACCGACCGGTCGGGGTCCGCGGCGAACAGGTTGGCCAGCATCCGCCGCCCGTGCGCCTCCAGCGCGGCCACGAGCAGGTCGGCCTTGGAGCCGAAGTGCGCGTACAGCGCGCCGTTGCTGACGCCGGCCGCCGCAGCGATGTCGGCCACGCGCGTGCCGTCATACCCGCGCTGGGCGAACACCTCGGCGGCCGCCTGCAGCAACCGTTCACGCGTCTCAGCTGCGGTGACGCCCGCGATGCGGCCCATGGAGGGAATTTAAAGTTCGTTCATTTCATACGTCAAGACGCCCGGACAACGCGGCCGCCAGTGTCTGGCGTCGCCTCAACTTGAGAGTTCGGCACGGTACTTGATAGTTGACCTGATAGTGAGAGCTCAAAATGACAGTTGGCCTCCCTCGGCGGCGGCGTCTGGCACTGGTGGTTGAGCCGCAGCCAGGTGAATCGTTCGCCTCTTGGGCTGATCGGATGGCGGTACGCAACGGATGTCCGGTGTGGATGATCGCCGAGGCGTTAGGGCTGGATGTACATGCGTCAAGCGATGTCCGTTCACTGGCGTACGGCGTTGTTGTGACGTCGGAGACCTGCAGGGCGATCGGGGCTGCCACAGGCGTGAGTGCCGAGGTCGTGCGTGGGATGCACCTGGAGGTGTTCGACGGCTCGGCCGTGGATCTGGCAGGTGTCCGCGTGGGGGAAAAGGACTCAGTCCGCCTGGCAGAGGGCCGTGAGTGGGTGCAGTTCTTCGGCAGCCGGGCATGCCCGAAGTGCCTGGCGGCTTCGGGCGGAGCGTGGCCGGTCTGGTGGAAGCTGGGCTGGGCCGCGGTTTGTCCCGAGCATCGGATGCTGCTGGTGGATCTCTGCCCGAGATGCCGTGTTGCCGTGCGACGTGGCCCGGCCGGCCAGCCTGCGCGTCTGTCTCGCTCACGGATGCCGGCTCCGTTGCGATGCGGTGCGCTCCTCAGCGGGGCCGTATGCGATCAGCCGATCCCACAGATCAGTACGATCGCGGTGAGTAACGAACTCGCTGATCAGCAACAACTCGTGCTCGAGATGGCGATGCGCCGCCAGCCTGCGCTGTTCGCGGGCCAGGTGGTGAGTGCCGGTCAGTGGTTCGCGGCCTTAAAAGCGACGGCGATGCTGGTCCGGCTGGGGGTGCCGGAGGTTCTCCCTCTGTTGGATGTGACTGCGGATGACCGGGGCGCGCTGGCCGCAGAGGCCGCTGCTGGGCAGCGGTGGAACCGGGCGGGGCCAGTGGGCCGCTTCGGGATGGCTCCGCGGACGGCGTTGGTAGCTGCGGGACTGCTGGCGGTGGCTTTGGAGGTGGCCGCGGCGGAAGAGGAGTCGGAGCTGGTGGCCCGATTGATGCCACTGGCCGCCGCCGCGCGGATTCGGTGGAAGGAGCGGCGGCCAGATCCGTTGACGCAGATGGATCTGCCAGCGTTTTTCACCGCAGCTCTGGATGCCGCTCTCGGCGGGCAGACTCGGCGGTCGTGAGCAAGGCGAGAAGTGGTGGATCGATTGTTCTGAGCCAACGGGCTTGGATTGAGATGCTTGGCCCGGAAAGTGCCACGAAGTCGACCACAGAGCGCTACCGTGACCTTCGTCATATGGTTCTGCTCGGCGTGCCGACGCTTTTGAATGGATGCGAGCAGCCGCTTCTTACGGTCTCGGGAGGCGCGATGAAGGCTGCCGACCTACAGTTACGCAGCGTCCAAGTTCGCTACCTGCATCCGGACAGGCAGGAAGAACGGCTCCCGCTGGAAGCTGCCGCCGAGGTGGCGTTCGAGAACTGCGGCGCGATCCGGCGGATCCCGCACCGGGCCGATCAGGCACACACACCGAGCACGCACTGGTCCTCCACGACGAACCGGATGATCGAGTGCGAGTCGCATCTGGAGAGCGTCTGGATGACGATGCTGGACTTCGATCCCGAGGTGACCGGCTTCTCCGGCCAGCCGATGCAGTTGCTTGGCGTGGATGATCGCGGCGCGTGGAAGGCCACCCCTGACCTGTTCGTCCGCCGGGTGGACGGCTCGGCGACGGTGATGGAGGTCAAGAACCCCGGCCGGTTGAACGACGCGAAGGTGAAGGCGACCGCCGAGCGGGTCGCGGCCTGCTGCGCGGCGGCGGGCTG
>NZ_JBFAMX010000040.1:0-38301 GCF_040659615.1 Nonomuraea sp. NPDC049784 | reverse complement strand
GGCCAGGGCCGCTGCGGCAGCGGCTCGCTTTCGGCGGCGGCACCGTGCCGGCCCCGGCGGCCCCGCCTGTGCAGAACGGGACGTTCAGGTCGTTCGGCAGCTTCGAGTCCTTCGACGGCGGCGGGCGGCCCAGCGGCCCCTCTCCCCGGCACGGCTACCGGCCCCCTCAGAGCACGCCGGAGCCGCGTTCGTACGACAGCGCGCCGTTCCAGTCGGACCCCGGCAAGACAGGTGTGAACGGCTTCACCGCCGACACCGACGGCGGCTCGTACCGCAGGCAGTCGGCCTCGTTCGATTCGGGCGCCTACCCCTCGTTCCCGAACGCGGGCTCGTACCCATCTGGTAATGGCGCGTTCCAGACGCCTCCGCCGGCCCCGTCGTACCCCACGAACGACGTGCGCAGGCCGGACCCGACCCCCTCGGTCGATGTGTCGCCGATGGAGGCCGAGCGGGAGGAATACCTGCCGATCTTCGCGTCGGTGGAGTCCGCCTGGTTCCGCAGGCCGCCCAATGAGACGGCGGGCGAGGTGGCGCCGCAGTCGGCAGGCGGGGGTGAGGGCAAGCCCTCGCAAGCCGTACCCTCTGGGGAGGAAGCGTGGCGAACGGCGGCCGACGCCGGTTGGCGCGCGGCGGCCGCTGCCGCCGAGCCCAGCCTCGGCGGCATCACCGCCGCCGGGCTACCGAAGCGCACCCCCAAGGCCAATCTGGTTCCCGGTACGGCGAACCAGCCGGCGCAGCCGCAGCAGCCGCAGCGGCCCGCTCCGACGCCGCCGATCTCGGCGGACCGGATGCGCAGCCGGATGGCCAGTTACCAGCAGGGCGTGCGACGGGGCCGCCAGGAAGTACGTGGACAGGAGGAACAGAGTGAGTGAGCGTCCCGTCGGGGAGGATGCGTGACAACCCTTAGCCATGAGGCGAACAGGTTCGACTGGCTGATCACCGACTTCGTGCGTAACACGCCCGGAGTCGCGCACGCCGTCGTGGTCTCGGCCGACGGCCTGTGCCTGGCCGCCTCTGAAGGCTTCCCGCCGGACCGGGCCGACCAGCTCGCCGCCGTCTCCGCGGGCCTGCTGAGCCTGACCGTGGGAGCCTCCAGGGTGTTCGAGGGCGGCGCGGTGACGCAGACGGTCGTCGAGATGCAGCGTGGCCTGCTCCTGGTCATGGCGATCAGCGACGGCTCCGTGCTCACGGTGCTGGCGGGTCCGGACTGTGACATGGGTCTGGTGGCGTACCAGATGACGCTGCTGGTAGACAGGGCCGGACAGGCACTGACGCCGGCCCTCCGGGCTGAGCTCCAGGCAGCCAGGACCCGGTGATGTGATGGAACTGATGGGAGCGGGCCGTGTACGGCGTTGACGGAGCCGGGGACGACGAACCCCTGTTCCGTCCTTACGCGGTGACCGGCGGCCGATCCGAGCCGCGCTATCACCTAGCGATGGAGACGTTGATCTCGTCCATGTCGATCCCGGACGACGAGATGGCCCTGCTCACCCCCGAGCAGGAAGCCATCATGCAGTTGTGCAGGTCGTTCCGGTCGGTCGCCGAGATCTCGGCCCTGCTCCGCGTCCCGCTGGGCGTGGCCAGAGTGCTTGTGGCGGACATGTCCGACGAAGGGCTTGTCCGCCTGCACCAGCCACGCCTCAGCCAGGGACAGCCAGACCTCAACATGCTCGAAAGGGTGCTCAGTGGACTACGCAGGCTCTAGCCCAGGGCTGACGTCGACGAAGATCGTCGTCGCCGGTGGGTTCGGCGTCGGCAAGACGACGTTCGTGGGGGCGGTGTCCGAGATCCTTCCGCTCACCACAGAAGCGGTGATGACCGACGCGTCCGCGGGCATCGACGACCTCGGTCTCACCCCGAACAAGCAGACCACGACCGTGGCCATGGACTTCGGCCGCCTGTCGCTCGACCGCGACCTGATCCTGTACCTGTTCGGGACGCCGGGACAGCACCGGTTCTGGTTCATGTGGGACGACCTGGTGCGGGGCGCGATCGGGGCGGTGGTGCTGCTCGACACGCGCCGGCTGGCCGACAGCTTCCCCGCGATCGACTACTTCGAAGAGGCCAAGCTGCCGTTCGTGATCGGCATCAACGGCTGGGACGGGCAGTTCCCGCACACCGACCAGGAGGTCAGGGAGGCGCTCGCGCTGTCGCCGCACGTGCCGATCGTGCGTACGGACGCCCGCCACCGCGAGTCGGTCAAGGCGACGCTGATCTCGCTGGTCGAGCACGTCGTACGGCTGCGCGCGGCACCCGTACGCTAGCGCCGTCCGCTAGGCCCACGGGACGCTCTCCAGCGAGTTGAGCACGGGGACCAGCTGCTCCTCCTCGTAGGTGAAGTGGGCCTCCAGCTCGTTCGCGATGCGGTCGAGCGTCCCGGGTTCTGCGGCCTCCCGCAGCTCCCCGACGAGCTCGGCGATCACCGTGTGCTCGGCGCGCAGCCGGTCGAGGGGCTCTTTCAACTCGGGGAAGAGCTTCTCCAGGTGCGGGAACGCCACCCGGTCCTCACCGTTGTGGTGGAAGGTCATCGCGTCGCAGAACGTCAGGCAGTGGGCCCGCAGGTCGCCGGCCGGCGCCCCTTCGCGCACCTTGGCCAGCTCGCCTCTCAGGTAGTCGTGGATCCTGGCCAGCTCGTCCCCGAACGCCTGCAGCCGCTCGGTCTCGGGGTAGAGCGCGATGACCGGGATGACCCGGCCGGTGCCCTCCTGGTACGCGGCGAAGGCCGGGTCGATGGCGCTCTGCCTGGCGTACATGCGGTCGCGCTCCTCGCCCTCGAGCGGCGCCGCCCTGGCCGCGAACCGCTCTTCTCCCAGCTCGACGATGACCCTGGGGTTGGCCAGCACATTGTGGTACCAGGCCGGGTTGGCGTCGGCGCCCGCGTTGGAGGCGAACACCAGGACTCGCTCGCCGTCCCGCAGGTAGACGGCCGGGTTGGTACGCCGCCGGCCCGACTTGGCGCCGGTGGTGGTGAGCAGGACGAGAGGCGCGCCCTCGAACATGCCGCCCACCTTGCCGCCGTTCGCCCGGAACTCCTCGATCACCTGCTGGTTGAAATCGGTCACGTCACTATCCTTAGACGAGGCTTCATATTTGCTTTGCAACCAAAGCTAATTTAGACAGCAAGGTATTGAGGATGTCAACAGACGGCTTGAGCGTGGATGACGGGATCAGGACGCTGCTGCTGCTGATGCCGCGCATGGTGGGGCGGGCCAAGCGCCTCGGGGTGCCTCCGGAGCTGGAGTCGCTGTCGCTGGCGCCCAGGCACCTGTCGCTGCTGGCGTACCTGCTGTTCGACGGCCCGATGACGGTGAACGAGCTGGCGTCGCGGCTGGAGGTGGCGCCCGCGACGGTCAGCCTGATGGTGGGGGATCTGAACCGGAAGGGCGTCCTCGATCGGCGCGAGGACGATGCCGACCGGCGCCGCACGATCGTGAGCATCGCCGACCGGCACGCGAAGTCGATCAATGAGTGGCTGGGCTACGGCGCCACGGCCTGGCGCCAAGCCCTGGAGCCGCTCACGTCCGAGCAGCGCCGGATGTTCGTGGACACCCTCAAGGCCTACGAACAGGCGCTTTCCGGCTAGCGGTCGAGCCGCTGGTAGAGGCGTACTGACAGGACGAAGAAGACGGCGGTGATCGCCACCGGCCAGATCACCGCCATCAGGACGGCATGCTGGGCCACCCATGAGTCCCCGCCCCACCCGGGGTTCCCGAAGAGCTCACGGGCCGCCGCCACGGTGGACGACAGCGGGTTCCACTCCGAGATCGCCCCCAGCCAGCCGGGCATCGTGTCAGGGGCCACGAAGGCGTTCGACAGGAAGCCGATCGGGAACTCCAGCGTCTGGATCGCCACGACCCCGCCCGGATCCTTCGTCAGCAGCCCCAGGTACATGCCCGCCCACAGCAGCGAGAAGCGCAGGAGCAGCAGCAGGCCCACCGCGCCCAGCGCGCCGGAGAACGAGGAGGGACGCCAGCCCACCGCCAGGCCGCAGACCAGGAGCCCGGCCAGCACCAGGACCGAGTTGAGCAGGTCCGCGACGGCCCGGCCGATCAGGACCGCCGAGGGGGCCATGGGCATGGAGCGGAAACGGTCGGTGACGCCCTTGGACGCGTCGGTGGTGACGGCGATCATGGTGGCGCTCAGCCCGAAGAGCATCGTCATGCCGTACATGCCCGGCATGAGGAAGGCGAAGTAGTCGGCCCCCGAGGGCACCTCGACCGCGCCGCCGAACAGGTAGCCGAAGGCCAGCGTGATCATCACGGGGAAGAGGACCCCGAACACCACCGTCATCGGCTGGTTGGTCCAATGGATCAGGTCGCGGCGGGCGACCGTCCAGCCGTCGGCCAGAGCCCATCTCATTTCGCGCCACCTCCGGCATCAGTGAGGTTCAGGAAGACTTCGTCCAGCGTGGGGCGGCGCAGCGCGACGTCCTCGACCTCGATCGCAGCGGCGGCCAGGGCCGCGAGCACCTCCGTGAGGGCCCGCACCCGCTCGCTCACCGGCGCGCTCACGTGCCTGGTGTCCCGGTCGACCTCGGCGGGCCCGGACGCGACCCTTCCCACGATCCCGGCGGCCTCGTCGAGCCGCGCCAGGTCGTGGATCACCACGTCGAGCCGGTCGCCGCCGAGCTTGGCCTTGAGCTCGTCCGGCGTGCCCTCGGCCACCACCCGCCCGGAGTCGATCACCGAGATCCGGTCCGCGAGCTGGTCGGCCTCCTCGAGGTACTGGGTGGTCAGCAGCACGGTCGTGCCGCCCGCCACGAGTTCGCGCACCGCGCGCCAGATCTCCGCGCGGCTGCGCGGGTCCAGCCCCGTCGTCGGCTCGTCGAGGAACAGCACGGGCGGCGCGAGGATCATGCTGGCCGCGAGGTCGAGCCTGCGCCGCATGCCGCCCGAATGCTCCTTGGCCGGGCCCTTGTGGTCCAGTCCGAACCGTTCGAGCAGCTCGTCCGCCCTGGCCCGGGCCTTCGGCGCGCTGAGGTGGTAGAGGCGGCCGAACAGCTCGAGGTTCTGCCGGCCGGTCAGGATCTCGTCCACCGCCGCGTGCTGGCCGACCAGGCCGATGCTGCGGCGTACCTGGCGGGGCCGGGTCGCCACGTCGAATCCCGCCACCTCCGCGCGGCCGCCCGAGGCCCGCAGGAGGGTGGTGAGGATGCGGACGGCCGTGGTCTTGCCCGCGCCGTTGGGGCCGAGCAGGCCGCAGACCGTGCCCCGGCCCACGTCGAGATCGATCCCGTCGAGCGCCGCCTTCTCGCCGTACGTCTTGCGCAGGCCCTGCGCGAGCACCGCTGACATACGTGCCCCTTCCTCTGGCTTCGTACGGCGTACCGTACAACATACGGTTGAGACCATGCAACCGTACGGTGTACCGTACGGATGTGACCGTTGAGTACTCGGGAAAGGGCGACCCCGCGCGCAGCCTGGCGCTGCTCTGGCGGACCAGCGAGCGCGCCAGCCGCAAGGGCAAGCCCGAGCTGAGCGTCGACCGCATCGTGCGCGCCGCCATCGAGGTGGCCGACGCCGAAGGGCTGCAGGCGCTGTCCATGCGCCGCGTGGCGGAGCGGCTCGGCGTCGGGACGATGTCGCTCTACACGTACGTGCCGGGCAAGCCCGAGCTGTTCGACGTCATGCTCGACACCGTCTACGGCGAGACGGCCAGGCCGGAGGACGTGCCCGGCGGCTGGCGGGGCGGGCTGGAGCAGATCGCCAGGGAGAACTGGGAGCTCTACCTGCGCCACCCATGGCTGTTGCAGGTGGCGGCGAACCGCCCGGTGCTCGGGCCGAACGTCACGGCCAAATACGACTACGAGCTGCGTGCCGTGGACGGCATCGGGCTGACGGACCTGGAGATGGACTCGGTGATCACGCTGGTCACCGGGTTCGTGCACGGGGCGGCGCGGGGCGCGGTGGAGGCGGCGCAGGCCGAGAGCCAGACGGGCATGACCGACGAGCAGTGGTGGGCCGCGCACGCGCCCTTCTTGAGCCGGATCGCCGACCCCGGACGCTTTCCCACGGCCTCGCGCGTGGGGCAGGCCGCGGGCGAGGAGCTCAACGCGGCCTACAGTCCGGAGCACGCCTTCGAGTTCGGCCTGCAGCGTGTCCTCGACGGCATCGAGGCCCTGGTGAACAGCCGGGCGGCGTGAGCGCTACTTCCCGGGTCACTTCTCGGGGTCGATGAGGAGGGCGATGGACTGCTGGGCCGAGCGGATGCGGCGGGTGCGCTCCGCGTCCGCCCCGCCGAGCTTCAGCCCCTCCTCGGCGATCTCCCCGAACGCGGCGAACGAGGCGAGCCGCTGCCGCACGACCTTCTCGAACGCGTCGTCCTCGATCCGGTAGTACGTGGTGCGCTCGCCCGGCCGGGTGCGGCGGCGCACGAGACCGACAGAGGTCAGCAGGCGCATGTTGGACGTCATGGACGCCCGGCTGGCCCCGATCGCGTCGGCGATCTCGCCCGCGGACTGCTCGGCGGGGCTGCAGATCAGCAGCCAGCCAAGAATGCGGCCGGTGATGGGCGCCAGGCCCCAGGCGTCGCCGCAGAACATCGCCACGCGCTCGACCCAGTCGAGCGTGCGCTCGCGGTCATCGTCAGGAGCCATGGTGTTCAGTTTAGTTTGAAACAACTGTCACTTGTGCCGATGGAACTCCACGGGCTCCGGGGGTAGGGGCGTGTTGCCCAGGATGAGGTCGGCCGACTTCTCGGCGAGCATCATGACCGGGGCGTAGATGTTGCCGTTCGTGACATACGGCATCGCCGAGGCGTCCACGACGCGCAGTCCGTCCAGGCCGTGGACGCGCATGGTGTCAGGGTCCACGACGGACATGTCGTCCGTGCCCATCTTGCAGGTGCAGGAGGGATGGAGGGCGGTCTCGCCGTCCCTGGCCACCCAGGCGAGGATCTCCTCGTCCGTCCGCACGCCGGGCCCCGGGGAGATCTCCCCGGCGTCCAGGTCCGACCAGGCGGGCTGGGCGAGGATGGCCCGGGCGTGCCTGATCGCCTCCACCCACTCTCGGCGGTCCTGGGCCGTGGACAGGTAGTTGAAGCGCAGGGCGGGCTTCTCGCGGGGGTCGGCCGACTTGACGCGGACCGAGCCCCGGGCGTCCGAGTACATCGGGCCGATGTGCACCTGGTAGCCGTGGCCGCCTGCGGGGGCCGAGCCGTCGTAGCGGACGGCGATCGGCAGGAAGTGGAACATCAGGTTCGGGTACGCCACGTCGTCGTTCGACCGGATGAAGCCGCCCGCCTCGAAGTGGTTCGTGGCTCCGGGGCCACCCCGGAGGAAGAGCCAGTTGGCGCCGATGAAGGGCCTGCGCCACACGGCCAGGGACGGCTGCTGGGAGACCGGCTGCTTGCAGGCGTGCTGGACGTACACCTCGAGGTGGTCCTGCAGGTTCTCTCCGACGCCGGGGAGGTCGTGGACCACCTTGACGCCCACTTCCTCCAGGAGAGCCCTGGGACCGACACCCGAGAGCTGCAGGAGCTGGGGGGTGTTGACGGCGCCGCCGCACAGGATGATCTCGCCGGCCTCCACACGCCGCCCGTCGCAGACCACGCCGACGGCTCGCGTGCCCTCGAAGAGGATCTTCTCGACGAAGGCGCGGGTCCTGACCGTGAGGTTGCGCCGGCCGCGTACCGGATGCAGGTACGCGCGGGCGGCGCTGAGCCGGCGGCCGCGGTGGATGTTGCGGTCGAAGGCCGCGAAGCCCTCCTGGCGGTGGCCGTTCACGTCGTCGGTCAGCCGGTGCCCCGCCTGCTGGACCGCCTCGAAGAACGCCTCGAACAGCGGCCCTCGCGCCGGGCCGCGTTCGAGCTTCAGCGGGCCGTCGCCGCCGCGGAAGGCCGTGCCGGGGTCGGCCAGGCAGTTCTCCATCTTCTTGAAGTACGGCAGGCAGTGCGCGTAGTCCCAGTGCTTCATGCCGGGATCGGCCGCCCAGCGCTCGTAGTCGAGCGGGTTGCCGCGCTGGAAGATCATGCCGTTGATGCTGCTGGAGCCGCCCAGCACCTTGCCCCGGGCGTGGTAGATCCGGCGGCCGCCCATGTGCGGCTCCGGCTCCGACTCGTACTTCCAGTCGTAGAAGCGGCTGCCGATGGGGAACATCAGCGCGGCGGGCATGTGGATGAACACGTCCCACAGGTAGTCGGGCCGGCCGGCCTCCAGCACCAGGACCGACACCGAGGGGTCGGCGCTCAGCCGGTTGGCCAGCGCGCAGCCCGCGCTACCGCCGCCGACGATGACGTAGTCGAACCTCAACGGGGGATCCAGTCCTTCCACACGATCTTGTTCTCCTGCACCCACTGCTGCGCCGCCTGCTCGGCGGTCATCTTCTCGTTGATCATGTCGCTGGCCACCGCGTTCTGGTCGTCGTTGGTCCAGCTGAAGTTGCGGACCAGCTCGTACGCCTTGCCGCCGGTCTCCGCGAACCTCCTACTGACGATCTTGTCGAGCAGGTACGGCGGGTAGTCGCAGGCGACCTTCTTCGGGTCGTCGTCGCAGCCCACGGCATAGGGCGGCAGCGCGACCTTGACCAGCTTGACCTTGGTGAAGACCCATTGCGGCTCGTAGAAATACATCAGCAGCGCTGTCCGATTCTTGGTCGCGAACTCGGCCGCCTTGATCAACGCGGTCTCGCTGCCCGAGTAGACGACCTTGTAATTGAGCCCGAGGTTCTTGACGAGAGCCTCGTCGTTCGTCACGAAGGTCGGATCTCCGTCGAGGACCTGTCCGAGATTTCCGGTTTTATCGGTCCGGAAGAGGCGTGCGTACTTATTGAGGTTTCGGTAGTCCGTAATATCGGGATATTTCTTGACCATCCACTCGGGGACGTACCACCCGATCACACCTTTGTTCCCGGTGAGGCCGGCCGACAGGGCGACCTTCTTCTGCTCGATGTACTTCTTTTTCAGGTCGTTGTGACCCCAGCTCTCGACGATCACATCGACCTTGCCGGACTCGAAATCGTCCCAGGAATCGCTCTCCTTCATGGTCCGCTTGTGCACCGTGTAGCCCAGCTCGTGCTCGAGCAGGTACGCCAGCACGGCGGCCTGTGCCTCGTACCCGACCCAGCCGTGGATGTCGATGTTGACGGTGCCCTTGGACCCGGCGGTGGCGGCAGGCCCCTCGCCGGAGCAGGCGGCCGCCAGGAGCAGGGCCGCGACCAGCGGCCCGACGAGCTTCTTCGTTCGCAACATGAGAGGTCTCCCGGGAGACCGCAGCCCCGTGCGGGGGCTGCGGTCAAGAGGGCGTCACTTGGGGATCCAGGCCTGCCACTTGGCGGTGTTGGCCTCGATCCACTTCTTCGCGGCCTGCTCGCCGGTCATGCCGTTGTTGGTCATGTCGTTGGCGACCGCGTTCTGGTCCTCGTTGGTCCAGCTGAAGTTCTTGACCAGCTCGTACGCCTTGCCCCCGGAGTCAGCGAACTTCTTGCTGACGATCTTGTCGAGGTCCATCTCCGGGTAGTCGCAGGCGACCTTCTTGGCGTCCGCGTCGCAGCCCTCGGTCCAGGCCGGCAGGTTGACGCGGACCAGGTCCACCTTGTCGAAGAGCCAGTGCGGCGTCCAGAAGTAGAACAGCAGCGCCTTCTGCTGCTCCTGCGCCTGCGTGGCGGACTTGAGCAGGGCCGCCTCGCTGCCGCCTGTGACGACCTTGTAGTTCAGCTTCAGGTTCTTGACCAGGGCCTCGTCGTTGGTGACGTAGCTGGGGTCGCCGTCGAGGAGCTGGCCCTTGCCACCGGACTCGGAGGTCTTGAACAGGTCGGCGTACTTGTTGAGGTTCTTGTAGTCGGTGATGTCCGGGTACTTGTCGGCCATCCACTTCGGCACGTACCAGCCGATGATGCCCTTGTTGCCGGTGGAGCCGGCCTCGACCGCGACCTTCTTCTCCTCGATGAACTTCTTCTTCAGGTCCGGGTGATCCCAGTTCTCGATGATGACGTCGACGTCGCCGGTCTCGAAGCCCTCCCAGGCGACCTGCTCCTTGATCTCGGGCAACTCGACGTTGTAGTGGAGCTCGTTCTTCAGCAGGTACGCGACGACGTTCGCGCTGGCCTCGTAGCCCACCCACGGGTTGATGGCGATCTTCACGGTCCCGGCGGGGGCGCTGGAGCCGGCCTGCGGGGCGGCGGCGGAGGAGCTGGGAGAGGTCTCGACCTTTGCTCCGCCGCAGCCCGCGGCGCCGAGCCCAAGGGCGAGGAGGCCTGCGAGCAGGCGAATCTTCATGTGAACTTCCTTTTTCGGGGGGAGGGGCGCCTGTCGGCGCCCTGCGTGATGCGGTCGAGCATGACTCCGAGCAGCACGGTCGCGATGCCGGCCACGAAACCCATGCCGAAGTCGGTCCGTTGGGAGAACCCGACGACCACGTCGTAGCCGAGGGCCCCCGCCCCGACCAGACCGCCGACGACCACCATGGCCAGCGTCATCACGATGCCCTGGTTGGCCGCGAGCAGGATCGCCCGCCTGGCCATGGGCAGCTGCACCTTCCACAGGAGCTGGCCGGAGGTCGAACCCGCCGAGGCGGCGGCCTCGACGACCGTGGCGGGCACGCCCTTGATGCCGTCCTCGACCAGACGCACCACCGGCGGCACCGCGTAGATGACGGAGGCGAAGATGGCGGTGAACCTGGTGGTCTCGAACAGCGCCAGCGCCGGCAGCAGGTAGACGAACGCCGGCATGGTCTGCGCGGCGTCGAGTATGGGCCGCTGCACGGCCGAGTAGCGCGGCGAGCGGGCCGCGGCCACCCCGAGCAGCAGGCCGATGACCAGCGTGACGAGCACCGCCACGGCGACCGTGGTCAGCGTCTGCATGGTGTGCTCCCAGACGCCGAGCAGCGCGATGGCCAGCAGGCAGCCCAGCGCCGTCAGAGCCGGGCGCAGCCCGCTCACCCACCAGGCGACGGTCAGCACCGCGAGCGCCATGAGCCACCACGGGGCCGAGGTGAGCAGCGACTCCAGCGGGTTGAGCAGAGCGCTGGTGGTGAGGTCCTTGACGAACGTGGTCACCGGGTACCAGGTCGTCTCGGCCCAGTGGACGGCGTCGTTGACCTCCGCGACGAAGTTGACCGTGAGCCCGTCCGGCCACGTTCTGGGGAGCACGGGGATGAGCGCGAGCCCGCCCACCGCGAGGACGCCGGCGCCTACGAGGTCGGCCCGGCTCAGCTTGGAGTGCGGGCCGCGGCGGGAGACCGCCATGGTCATCCTGTCCAGCAGCACCGCGATGATCACGATGGCGACGCCCGCGGGGAGCATGATGCCGACCTGCGCCCGCGACAGGCCGCGGATGATGTCGCCACCCAGTCCTGGGGCCGAGATGAGGTTCGCGATGACGACCATGGACAGGGCCATCATGATCGTCTGGTTGACCGCCAGGGCCATCGTGGACCTGGCCAGCGGCAGGTAGACCTTGAACAGCGTCTGCGCGCGCGTGGCGCCCAGCGAGGTGGACGCCTCGACGGCGGTGGGGGAGACCTCCGAGACGGCCAGCGCGGTGATGCGGATGGCCGGCGGGATCGAGTAGATCATGGTCGCGATGGCCCCGGCCGGCGCGCCGATGTGGAAGAACAGCGCGAGCGGCGCCAGGTACGCGAACGTCGGCATGATCTGCATGACGTCCAGCACCGGCGTGATCGCCCGTCGCGCGCGGCGCGAGAGCCCGGCCCAGACGCCCAGCGGAATGCCGATCGCCAGCGACAGCAGCACGGAGACCGCGACCAGGGCCAGCGTGTCGACGCTCGACTGCCAGAGCCCGAGGAATCCGAACGCGCTCACGCCCGCGACCGCGAGCAGCGCGATCCGCCAGCCGCCCGCCAGCCAGGCCAGCGCGCCGAGGACGCCGGTGATGCCGGGCCAGCCGAGCGCGTACAGGGTGACCTGGAAGAGGTCGTAGAGCCAGCCCACGAAGAGCCGGATGTAGTTGAGGAAGTACAGGAAGAGCGGGTTGTCGTTGCGGTGGTCGTCGATCCACTCGCGCAGGTCGGTGACGGCCAGGAACTGCGGCGCCTCCTTGTCGTGCGGCAGCGTCGCCGTGCCGCGGAAGACGAGGTACGCGACCACGAACAGGACCGCCACTCCGGCCGGGGCCGCCCACCTCGGCAACCGGAGCCCGCCCGGCGTGCTGACCGCAGTCGAGCTCATGCGGCCTCCTTCGTCGGCCGCATGAGCAAAGCACTGCGTCCGATGATTCGCTCGCTGCGCTCGCTCATGCCTCGGCCTTCACGGCGAGGTCCTGCCCCGACAGGAAGCTCAGCAGGTCGACGCGGTCCACGACGCCCACGAGATCGTCGCCGTCCACGACCCTGATCGGGCGGGAGGAGGCCGAGGAGGCCCCGATGGCGTCCTTGATGAGCGTGGTGACCGGTAACGCCGGCCCGTCCAACGGCTCACCGGGCTCCGGCTCGCGGCAGATCCAGCGCAGCGTCAGCACGTGGCTCCTGGGCACGTCACGGACGAAGTCGGCCACGTAGTCGTCGGCGGGTGCGCCCACCAGCTCCTCCGCGGTGCCGAGCTGCACGATCGAGCCCGCCCGCATGATCGCGATCCGCTCGCCCAGCTTGAGCGCCTCGGACAGGTCATGGGTGATGAACAGCATCGTCTTGCCGACTTCCCGGTGCAGGCGGATCACCTCTGCCTGCATGTCGCGCCTGATCAGCGGGTCGAGCGCGCTGAACGGCTCGTCGAACAGCATCACCTGCGGGTCCACGGCCAGCGCGCGGGCCAGGCCGACGCGCTGCTGCATGCCGCCGGACAGCTGGTCGGGGTAGGCGTCGGCGTAGCCGTCGAGGCCCACGAGGGAGAGGATCTCCGCCGCCCGCGCGTGCCTGGCCGCCTTGGCGGCGCCCTGGATCTCCAGCCCGTACGCGACGTTGTCGATCACCCTGCGGTGCGGCAACAGGCCGAAGTGCTGGAAGACCATGCTGACCTGGTGGCGGCGGATCTCGCGGAGCCGGGCGGGTGAGGCGCTGCCGATGTCCTCGCCGCCGATCCTGATCTCGCCCGCGCTGGGCTCGATCAGCCGGGTGAGGCAGCGTACGAGGGTGGACTTGCCGCTGCCCGACAGGCCCATGACCACGAAGACCTCGCCCGGGCGCACCTCGAAGCTCACGTCCCTGACGGCGGCGGTGCAGCCGGTCTTCTCTCTCAGAGCGGCCTGATCGAGATGCCTGTCCTCGCCGTCCAGCACTTTCTGCGCCCGGGAACCGAAGATCTTCCAAAGGCCCTCAACGGTGATGGCCGCGCTGTCGGGAGAATCCCCCACCATCGCCTCCTTCTTGACGGGCTCAACATATGTCCCGAATAACGGGAATCTCAACGTCGTGACCTTCCAGAGATCAGCGCGCTCCTCTCGCGTTATGGAGTTGGAACGTGCGAAACCCCCACTATCGGACATCTAGGGCGTTAAAGGATTATTTCCCACTCTCTGATCATTTATGGTGGGACCCCAGGTTTTGCCTCATGAGTCACAGAACTTGTTTTTTGTAGCGTTATGTTCGTGTGGGCTACCCTGCCGTGGGATGTGTTCTAATTACCGGCACTCGCTGCTTTCCCGCGGGGCACAGCCCCCTCAAAAACGCCGATTCGGGCGAGGTGCGTTCTGTGAGTACAGAGCTGGGTGAGAGGCAGGCCAGTAGGGGCAACTGGCGGCTGAGCAATTGGCGCGTCCGGGCACGTCTCGTCGCTCTCATCCTGATCCCGACGGCCGCCGCCGTACTGCTGGGCGGCATTCAGGTGCTCGCGCGGACGGCCGCCGCCGGCGACTACGCCCGTACCAATCAGTTCGCCCAGCTCTCCGCCCAGCTGGGCGACCTCACCCAGCAGGTGGCCGCCGAGCGGGCCAGGACCGCCTGGTACATCGCCCGCAACCGCCCGGCGGACGGGCTGTCCAGGGTGCGGGACCAGATGGACGAGGTGGACAGGACCGCCAAGCAGGTACGTGGCACCGTCCGGCAGCTGCTGAACGACGCGAGCGGCCGCACCGCCGACCAGCTCGAGAACCTGCTCAGCCGGCTGGACGACCTGACCGGCCTGCGCAAACAGGCGCTCGACGCCACCCTGCTGCCGGGCCCTGCCGTCGAGCTCTACTCGACCGTGATAGGCGACCTGCTCTCGGTCCACAACGAGCTGGTCAAGGACAGCGTGGACGACGAGCTGTTCCGCCGGACCAGCATGCTCAACGCCCTGGCCAGGGCGAAGGAGAGCGTCTCCTACCAGCAGGCGCTGGTCACCGTCGTCCTGGTCGAAGGGACGTTCGACCAGGACCAGCTCAAGCGTTTCCTCGGCGAGCAGTCCAAGGAACTCAACGAGCGCAGAGCCTACGCCGTTGAGGCCACCGCGGACGAGCGGCGCTTCTTCGACGAGACGGTCAACGGCAGATCCGCCGACCGCATGCTGTTCCTGCGTGAGCTCGTGCTGATCAGGGGCACGAAGGGGCTGCCCCTGCGCGGCCTCGACCTGAGCAAGCGCGACGACGCCAAGGAGTGGTTCGACGCGGCCGGCGTGGTCGTCGACTCCATGCGCAAGGTCGAGGAGCGCCAGGCCCAGGGCATCGTGGCCCGCAGCGAGGCGCTCAGCGCCGACGAGCGGCAGCAGGCGTTCGTGGCCGCGGCCGCCGTGCTGGTGCTGCTCGTCGCCGTCCTGCTGGTCACCACCGGGGTCGCCAGGTCACTCGTACGCCCCTTGCGCCGCCTGAGGGGCGAGGCGCTGCAGATCGCGGGCAAACGGCTGCCCGACTTCGTCCAGCACCTGCGCGAGTCGCGCGACGGCGCGGTCCAGACAGAGGTTCCGCCCATCGGGATCTTCTCCAAGGACGAGGTGGGCGAGGTCGCCCGCGCGTTCGACGAGGTGCACCGCGAGGCGGTACGCCTGGCCGGCGACGAGGCCAAACTGCGCGCGAACGTCAACGCCATGTTCGTCAACCTGTCCAGGCGCAGCCAGACGCTGGTCGAGCGGCAGCTCACGCTGATCGAGAAGCTGGAGCGCGGCGAGCGCGACGACACCAGGCTCGGCGACCTGTTCAAGCTCGACCACCTGGCCACCCGCATGCGCCGCAACAGCGAGAACCTCCTCGTCCTGGCCGGCCAGGAGGCGGCGCGCAAGTGGAGCGAGCCGGTCGAGCTGATGGACATCGTGCGCGCCGCGCTCGGCGAGGTCGAGAGCTATGACCGGGTCAGCATCCAGGTCCAGTCGGACGTCGCCATCGCCGGCCAGGCAGTCACGGACGCGGTGCACCTGCTCGCCGAGCTGATCGAGAACGCCGTCTCGTTCTCCTCGCGGGACACCAAGGTCATCATCTCCAGCAGCCGCATCGACGGCGGGTCCCTGATGTTGTCGGTCACCGACCACGGGATCGGGATGAGCCCCGAAGAACTGTCGGAGGCCAACTGGCGCCTGTCGAACCCGCCCGTCGTGGACGTGTCGGTGTCGCGGCGCATGGGCCTGTTCGTGGTCGGCCGGCTGGCCCTGCGGCACACCATCAAGGTCCAGCTGCGCATGCAGGACATCGGCGGGCTGACCGCCATGGTGCTCATCCCGCCCGCGCTGCTCACGGCGGTGCCGGGTTCGGTGCCCGCGCCGCAGCGCGTCCAGGTGCCCCTGCAGGCGACCTCACCGGCGCCTTCCGCACCCTTCTCCGCGCCGTTCGCTGCGCCGTTATCCGGGCCGTCTTCTGTACCGGCTTCTGGGCACCCGTCCTTCTCCACCCTGCCGCCTCCGGGGCCCTTACCCGGGCATCCGTCGCTGGACGGCATGCCCCCGGCGCCCGCCTCCTCGTCCTGGTTCACCTCGTCCCGCGCCCCCTCGGTCGAGTCGCCGCCGCCGGACCTCGCCGCGCCGCGCGATTCGTACCCTTCATTCGCCACCCCGAGCCCGGCGTCGGGCAAGGACGACTTCCTGCCCATCTACGCCGCCGTCGAAGAGAGCGGCTGGTTCACCAAGTCGGCGCCCACGGCGGACCTCCGCGACCCGGACTGGGCGACCCCCGCCGACCAGGGCTGGCAGGCCGCCGGCGCGGCCGCGGAGCCCGCGCAGAGCGGCACCACCAACTCCGGCTTGCCGAAGCGGACCCCGAGAGCGAATCTGGTACCGGGTACCGCGCATCCGAAACCCGCGCCCGCTCCCGCTCCTCCGGTGTCGCCTGACCGACTGCGCAACAGGCTGGCCAGCTACCAGCAGGGCGTGCGCAAGGGCCGCGCCGAGCTCGAGGAGGAGTGATGAAGGAGCTGAGCTTCCCCGAAGACCGTGCCGGCCGGCTCGCCGCCCTCGCGGCCGGGCTCGCGGTGCCGGCCGCGCCCGGCTGCGGCAGACAGACAGGGTGATGGGAGCAGACGTTGGCATCGTGGCACAACGATGAGCCGGAGCAGGAGCGCAGCTCCCTCGTCCGGATGTACGCCGTCACCGGCGGCAGGACCGCTCCTCGCACGGAGCTCGCTATGGAGGCCCTGGTATCGTCGGCCACCTCTGCACAACTCGGTCCGACGTACACCCGTGAATACCGCGCGATCAGCGAGCTGTGCCGGCAGGTGCGGTCCGTGGCGGAGATCTCGGCGCTGCTGAGTGTGCCGCTGGGGGTGGCGCGGGTGCTGGTGGCCGACATGGAGGCGGACGGGCTGGTCAGGGTTTACCAGCCGCAGCTGGACGCGGGCCTCCCCGACAGGGGCCTGCTCGAAAGGGTATTGAGTGGACTTCGCAGGCTCTAGCCGGCTCACCTCCACGAAAATCGTCGTGGCGGGCGGGTTCGGCGTCGGGAAGACCACGTTCGTGGGCTCCGTGTCCGAGATCATGCCGCTGACCACGGAGGCGGTGATGACGGACGCGTCCGCGGACATCGACGACCTGGCGCACACGCCCGGCAAGACCACCACCACCGTGGCCATGGACTTCGGGCGGCTCTCACTCGAGCACGACCTGATCCTCTACCTGTTCGGCACGCCCGGGCAGCACCGGTTCTGGTTCATGTGGGACGACATCGTGCGCGGAGCCATCGGGGCCGTGGTGCTGGTGGACTCGCGGCGGCTGGCCGACAGCTTCCCCGCCGTGGACTACTTCGAGCAGTCCGGGATGCCGTTCGTCGTCGGACTGAACGGGTGGAACGGGGAGTTCCCGCACGTCGAGAGCGAGGTGCGGGAGGCGCTCACCCTGTCGCCGCACGTGCCGATCGTGCGCACCGACGCGCGGGAGCGGCAGGCGGTCAAGAACACCCTCATCACGCTCGTCGAGCACGCGCTGACCGTCCGGTCCTAGCCCGCCGACCACCAGTAGGCGGCCACCAGCTCGGCCACGAGCGTCTCGGTGAGCAGGGCGACCTCCGGGTCGGTGTCGTGGACGTACCTGACGGCGGCCGTGGCGTCCTTCACCTCCGCGCCCACGGTGACCACCGTGGAGCCGCGCTCGCGTACCCACTCCATGGCCTGGGCGTCGTAGCGGGAGCCGGGGAAGAGCAGGGCTCGGTAGTCGAGGGTCTTGGTGAGGTAGACGTCCACGTGGGACCAGTCGCCGCTCTCGCAGGCGTCGGCGGGGCGGCGCGGGCCCTCGCGGAACATCAGCGCCGACTGCTCGGCCGACGACAGGCGCTCGGCCGGGGCGATGGTGTAGACGCCGCGGTCGCCGTCCAGCAGCTCCATCGTCAGGGGGAGCCACTCGTCCCTGCGGTCCAGGAGGTCCTCGGTGGCCTCGGCGGCCCGCTCGAGCAGTCCCGGAACGTCGCGATCGGTCTGGGTGAGGTGGGCCTCCAGGGCCAGGAGGAGGGCCAGGGTGTGCTGGAACGTACGGCAGGCCACGCCGCCGCGCTCCTCGCCCGCCCGCATGTCGACCACGAGGCCGGCCGCCTGGGCGAGGGGTGAGCCGGGGTTGTTGGTGAGCGCCGCGAGGAAGGACGGGCCGTTCGTGTACCGTTCCAGGGCGTCGAGGGTCTCCCTGCTCGAGCCGGTGGCCGAGATCGGGACGACCAGGGTGTCCTCGGCGGCCGGGTAGGTGGCGGCGGCCGAGGCGTAGTCGGCGTACGCGCCGATGCCCGCGGCCCGCAGGCGCAGGGCGGCCACTCCCGCGGCGTACCTGGAGCTGCCCATGCCCAGGAAGAGCACCCTGGTGAGGCCGCGCGGGAGCCGCTCGAAGGGGCTCTCCGCCCGGAGTGCGCCCGCCAGGCTCCGGAGGGCCGCCGGCTTGGCCTCCAGGTCGGACAGGTAGAGCTCGGAATTCACGTGATGTTCTCCTCTTGGTACCAGGTGCGCAGGACGCCCATGGGGGCGTAGCGCCAGCGGGGGAGGTGGCGGGCGGCGTAGATCAGCTCGCGGCACTCCTGCTCCACCTCGAACGGACGGACCAGCCTCTCGTCGAGGAGATCCGGCCTGCCCTTCTCCGTCAGGCGGGCCTTGTAAGCGGCGAGCAACTCTTCGCGGGCCTCGGCTGCCCATCGCGCGGCCTGGGCCGGTGGGGTGTTCCTGCGTCTGATCGCCACTTGGGCCACGTGTTCCAGGCTCGTGGTGAGCTGGGCCACGTCTCTCGCGGCCGGTTGGCACGGGTCCGCGTCCGTCACTGTCGGGTTGCCGTCGAAGTCGATCACCGCGTAGCCGTCACGCCATTGGAGGATCTGGCCCACATGGAGGTCGCCGTGGATCCGGATGAGGGGGCTCGCGATGCTCGCCTGCAGGGGCGCCAGCTCGTGCCTCATGCGGGCCGCTCTGGTGGCCAGCCACGCGCCGTCCTCGCCGTCGGTGAGTTCGAGCGCCTCCACCAGTGCGGTCTCCGCCCTGGCCGCCGCGGGGGTGCTCGCCGTACCGGCGGCGGGGAAGGTGGCGAGCGCGAGGTGGAGGTCGGCGGCGAGGCGGCCGATGGCGGAGGCGAACCCGGTGGTGCCGGTCTCCGCCTCGTCGACGCACCACTCCCAGCCGTCGCGGGCCTCCGGCAGGTAGCCCGTGACCAAGGCCAGGAGCTCCTCGCGCCCGTCCACTGCACGTGTCAGGGCAGCGTAAGGCGGGGCCGTGTCGTTGAAGCCCGCCTCAACGAGATGGGCGAAGATCTCCGGGGTGGGATGGGGCAAGGGGACAGGTGGGGTGATCCACTTGACGACGACCTGTTCGTCCACCACCACCGAGTAGTTCGTCTGGTCCACGTGAGGGCCGAAGTCGCGCTCACCTGGAGCCCCAGTGTGGAGATCTCCAAGCCTGTACGAGAGGCTTGGCAACGGCGCAAACCGGCGCACCGCGAACGGCGGCGGCACATCGCCCTCCAGTAGCAGGAGGAGGGCCGCCGTGAGGCCGCGGTCTCGGGCTGTGAGTGGGGACTCACCGATAGAGAGTAGCCGGGCGGCTATTGAATCCCAATTCAACTTGTGGACCAAACTTCCAGGTAGCAATGTCAGCAAAAGTCTTGCTCATGTTGATTTACCCTGCAACACTCCTGCTCTGGTCTGCTGTGTCCGGTAAGGTCGCGCGACCCCTCAAACAGCACAAATTTCAGAAGGAGTAGCGGCCGTGTCCCGTACCCGGTTCACCCGTCGTCTCCCGGCCGCCGTGGCGGTGGCCGGCCTCGCGCTCGCCGTCGCGGCGTGCGGCGGTGAGTCGTCGACCAGCTCAGAAGGCACGACCGCGGCGGCGGCGGACCAGCTCAAGCCCAACGCGGACCTGTCGCAGCAGACCCTCCAAATCACGGTCTGGGACGGGTACACGCCCAAGGAGCTGCCGGAGAAGGTCAAGGCGAAGCTCCATGTCAAGGACATGAAGGTCGCGCTGCACGACACCAACGAGATCGCGATGACCAAGCTCACCGCCCCCGGTGACAGCGGCATCGACGTGGCGTTCGTGTCAGGTCAGTACGCCCAGGCGCTCAACGCGGCGGGCCTGCTGGAGCCGATCCACCCCGAGCTGATCCCCAACCTGGCCAACCTCTACCCGGAGGCCACGCAGCTCTCCTACGACAAGGGCAACAAGTACTCGGTGCCCTACACCTGGGGCACGACCGGCATCTGCTACCGCAGCGACCTGGTGAAGACTCCGCCGACGAGTTGGAACGATCTCCTCAAGCCCCCGGCCTGGGCCGACAAGAAGGTCACCATGATGACCACGGAGCGCTGGCTGGCCCTGCCCGCGCTCAAGGCGCTCGGCTACTCGGTCAACACCGACAAGGACGACGAGATCGCGAAGGTCAAGGACGCCCTCCTCGCGCAGAAGCCCCACCTGCTCACCTACGACGACGTCACGTTCGGCGACAAGCTGAAGTCCGGCGAGGCCATGATGGTCGAGGCGTGGGACGGCTGGTGCCCGACCACGGACCCGAAGGGCAACATCAAGTTCGTGGTGCCGAAGGAGGGCAGCGACCTCTGGGTGGACACCATGGTGATCATGAAGTCCTCCAAGAACAAGGAGGCCGCGCACGCCCTGATCAACTACATCCTCGACCCCGAGATCCACAGCTGGGCCGCCGAGAACATCAACTACAAGGTCCCGAACAAGGCCGCCATGGAGAAGGTCTCGATCCCCAAGGGTTCGCTGCTCGGCATCAAGCCCGCCGAGCTGCTCAACGGTGAGTCGATCATCGACCTGGGTCAGGCGTCGACCAAGTACACGCGCCTGTCGACCGAAGTCACGGCACAGCAGTAAGAGCGGTGAAGTCTGAGGTCAAGGCCCGGCCGGTGTCCCGTTCGCGGGAGCGCCGGCTGGGCGCGTTCGTTTTCCTGTCACCCGGTGTCACGTACCTGATCGTGCTGCTGCTGGTGCCGCTGGCGCTGGTGCTCAGCAACACGGTGTTCCAGCGGGGTCGCTTCGGCGGCGTGGTCTACGAGTTCACCACCGAGAACTTCGAGCGCCTGGTCGACCCGCTCTACCTGGGCGTGGCGCTCAACTCGCTGAAGATCGCGGCGCTGACGACGCTGATCGCGCTGCTGATCGGCTACCCGACGGCGTACCTGATCGCGCAGCTCCCGCAGAAGTGGAAGACGGTGGCACTGGTCGCGATCGTCCTGCCGTTCTGGACGAACTTCATCATCCGCGTGTACGCGTGGATCATCCTGCTCAGCGGCCCCGGCCTGATCAACTCAGTGCTGGGCACGCAGATGGAGCTGCTGTACAAGCAGGGCACGATCGTCGCCGGGCTGCTCTACTCGTACCTGCCGCTGATGGTGCTGCCGCTGTACGCGGCGATCGAGCGGCTCGACCCGCAGCTCAGGGAGGCCTCGGCCAATCTGGGCGCCTCGGGGTTCACCACGTTCCGGAAGGTCACGCTCCCGCTCACGATCCCCGGCGTGATGTCGGGGTGCCTGTTCGTGTTCGTGCCGAGCTTCGGCAACTTCGTCATCCCCGAGATCCTCGGCGGCAGCAAGTCGATCATGGTGGGCAATCTCATCCGCGACCAGTTCCTGAAGGCGCGCGATTGGCCGTTCGGCTCCACGCTCGCGCTGGCGCTCATCGCGGTGCTGATCGTGCTGCTCCTCGCGCAGGCATGGGTGGCTCGCCGTGCGTAGGTCCAAGCTCCTGTATGTGCCGTTCTGGGCCACGTACGTCTTCCTCTACCTGCCGATCCTCGTGCTGGTCGTCATGTCGTTCAACTCCGGCAAGTCGGCGTACACGTATGAGGGCTTCAGCCTCAAGTGGTACGGCGAGCTGGTCCACGACGAGCGGGTCAGGGACGGCCTGGTCAACACGCTGATCGTGGCCACGGGCTCCACGGTGATCGCCACCGTGCTGGGCACGCTGCTGGCCGTCGGGCTGGCCAGGCACACCAAATCCAAGACGCTGGACGCCGTCGCGCTCATGCCTGCCGTGCTGCCCGACCTGGTGCTCGCGATCGGCCTGCTGCTGTTCTACGGCCTGATCCAGCTCACGCTCGGCCTGTACTCGGTGATCCTCGCCCACGGCCTGTTCGCGATGGCGTTCGTGGCCGCGGTGGTGCGTACCAGGCTGGCCAACTCCGACACCTCGCTGGAGGAGGCCTCGCGCGACCTGGGGGCCGGGCCGGTGGAGACGTTCGTGCGGATCACGCTGCCGCAGCTTGCGCCGGGCATCGTCGCGGGCGCGCTGCTGGCGTTCACGCTGTCGCTGGACGAGTTCGTGATCGCGTTCTTCACGATCGGCAACAGCGAGCAGACGCTGCCGATCGTCATCTACTCAATGATTCGTTTCGGGGTGACCCCGAAGATCAACGCGCTGGCCGCGATCCTGCTCCTGGTGAGCTTCACGGCGGTGATCGCCGGGCAGCGCATGACCAAGATCGGGGAGTCACGTGCTCAAGATTGACGGCATCACCCGCAGGTTCGGGGACGTCACCGCGCTCGACGACGTGTCGCTGGAGATCGAGCAGGGGGAGTTCTTCGCGCTGCTCGGCCCGTCCGGCTGCGGCAAGACCACGCTGCTGCGCATCATCGCGGGGTTCGAGACGCCCGACGGGGGCTCGGTGACGCTCGACGGGGTCGACCTGCTGTCCAAGCAGCCGAACCGGCGGCCGATCAGCCTCATGTTCCAGTCGTACGCGCTGTTCCCCCACATGACCGTGTCCAAGAACGTGGCCTACGGCCTGGAGCGCGAGCGGCTGCCCCGCCAGGAGGTCAAGCAGCGCGTCGGCGAGGTGCTGGAGACCGTCGGGCTGTCGGCGCACGCCAACCGCAAGCCCGCCCAGCTCTCCGGCGGCCAGCGGCAGCGGGTCGCGCTGGCCCGCTCCATTGTCAAGCGGCCCCGCCTGCTGCTGCTCGACGAGCCGCTGTCGGCCCTGGACAAGAAGGTCCGCGCCGACATGCAGCTGGAGCTCAAGCGGCTGCAGCACGAGGTCGGCATCACGTTCGTGGTCGTCACGCACGACCAGGAGGAGGCCATGTCGCTGGCCGACCGCATCGCGGTCTTCGACAGCGGCAGCGTGCGCCAGGTGGACAAGCCGGTCGCGCTCTACGAGCGGCCCCGCACGCCGTTCGTGGCCGACTTCGTCGGCGCCAACAACCTCTTCCACGGTACGGCCGGCGGGCTCGAGGGGATCAAGACCGACGAGTTCGGCATGCTGGCCGGCACCCCGCTGGGGGAGCTGGAGGCGGGCGCCAAGGCGCTGCTGGCGGTCCGGCCGGAGAAGATCGAGCTGGCCGACGAGAACGCCATGCGCGGCCTCCAGGGCAGCGTCCTGGACGTCAGCTTCTACGGCGGTGTGTCGCACATCTCCGTGGACGTGCCGGGCCGCGTCAAGCCGCTGCTCGTCGCCGTGCAGGGGGCGAGCTCGGTGGAGGTGGGCGCCAAGGTCAAGGTGCGCTGGAACGCCGAGGATGCGGTCATCATGGCGGTCGATCCATGATGTCATTAGGTCAGGTCGTTGCCCGTGGCCGCGCGCGCGTACGACAGGATCAGCTCGGCCGCCTCGTCCGGGCCGATGACCGGGTGCCTGGCCGTGATGCGGTAGCCGTACGCGTCCTCCAGGGCCACCAGGTTGCGCGCGATCGTCAGCGAGTCGGCGCTCAGCCTGAACACCCCGAGCGCCGCGCCGGTGTCCAGGATCGCCTGGTACATCGACACCTGGCGATCGTAGAGCGAGGTGAGCAGCACGCCGTAGACCCGGTTGCGGCCCGCGGCCCCGCCCAGCTCGTTGAGCAGGCGGACGTCGGGGTCGAGTGGCCCGGTCGGCAGCCCCGACTTGATCGTGACGACCAGCTTCTCGACCGGTTCGGTGAGTGTGGCGAGCTGCCGCACGCGCTGCTCGTAGAAGCGCTCCATGCCCGCGTGCTGCGCCTCGACCAGCAGCTCGCTGAGGTCGGGGTAGTGGTAGAGCACCGCGCCGGAGGTGAGCCCGGCCTCCTCGGCGACGTGCGAAAGCTGCACGCCGTCGACGCCGTGGCGGATGATGGCCCTGCGCGCGGCCTCGATCAAGTCGATGCGCCGATCGGTACGGCTTTTACGCTGAGCCACTCTCACCGCCCTCACTCGTTTGGCTGCTGTTCAGTTAGCCGTGACCATAGTGCCCGTTACTTGACCTTCACGCTAGATGAGTTCTTGAATTCCTCTTCAAATTGATGAGTTCCCCCGGAGTCTCCATGTCTCTCACCATCCTGTTCATGCCTGAAAGCGCGTACGGTCCCACCAACAACTGCATCGGCATCGGCGACATCCTCCGCCGCCGCGGCCACCGCGTCGTCTTCGCGGCCGAGGCGTCGTGGAAGGGCAAGCTCGAAGCGCTCGGTTTCGAGGAGGACCTCGTCGACCTCGCGCCGCCGCCCGAGAACGCCGAGGAGCAGGACCCCGGCCAGTTCTGGAAGGACTTCATCCGGGAGACCGCGCCCGAGTACCGCAAGAGCACGCAGGAGCAGCTCGAGACGGTCACCAAGCCCATCTGGGCCGAGCTGATCGACGGCGTGAAGTACTGCGAGCCGCAGCTCAAGGCCATCATCGAGCGCGTCAACCCCGACGTCATCGTCGAGGACAACGTGATCACGTTCCCGGCGCTGCTCACCGCGGGCAAGAAGTTCGTCCGCATCGTCTCCTGCAACCCGCTCGAGGTGCGCGGCGAGAACATCGCGCCGGTCTTCTCCGGCCTGCCCGCCGACGACCGCTCCGAGTGGGACGCCTTCCGCGCCGAGTACGACCGCACCCACCGCGAGGTCTGGAGCGCCTTCAACGAGTGGTCCGTCGAGCAGGGCACCGCGCCGCTGCCCGACCTCGACTTCATCCACGAGGGCGACCTGAACCTCTACGTCTACCCGGAGCTCCTCGACTACACCGACGCCCGCCCGCTCGGCGAGTCCTGGCACCGGCTCGACTCCTCGGTGCGTGAGACGGACGAGGACTTCACGCTGCCCTTCGACCGCAGCCAGGGCTCGCTGGTCTACTTCTCGCTCGGCTCTCTCGGCTCCTCCGACGTGGAGCTGATGCAGCGCGTGATCGACGTGCTGGCCACCACGCCGCACCAGTACATCGTCTCCAAGGGGCCGCTCCACGAGGAGATCAAGCTGCCCGGCAACATGTGGGGCGCGGAGTTCCTCCCGCAGACTAAGATCATCCCACTGTGTGACTTGGTCATCACCCACGGCGGCAACAACACGACCACGGAGGCGCTGCACTTCGGCAAGCCGATGATCCTGCTGCCGCTCTTCTGGGACCAGTACGACAACGCCCAGAGGGTCGATGAACTGGGCTATGGTGTCAGGCTCTCCACCTACACCTTCACGGACGAGGAACTGAAGGGGGCGGTCGAGCGGCTGCTCGGGGACACCGAGCTGCGGGCCCGGCTCGCCGCCGCGGGCGAGGAGATCCGGCGTCGCGACGGCCTGCGCAAGGCCGCCGACCTGATCGAGCAACTTGGCGAGTGACATGCGTGAATTGATCAACCCCGCCACCGGGCTTCCGTGTGCCGAAATTCCGGACACGCCGGTGGCGGGTGTGGCGGCGGCCGTACGCACGGCTCGGGCGGCGTTCGAGGAGTGGTCGCAGGCCACTCCGGCCGACCGCGCGCGGCTACTGCTGCGGGTGGCCGACCTGGTGGAGGCCGACGCCGAGGAGCTGACCAGGCTCGAGGTGGAGGAGACGGGCAAGCCCGCGGCGGTGTTCAGGGACGGCGAGCTGCCGTTCGCCGTCGACAACCTGCGCTTCTTCGCCGGGGCCGCCCGCTCGCTCGATGGCTCGGGCGCCGGGGTGTTCAGCCCGGGTTACACCTCGGTCCTGCTGCGCCGCCCCGTCGGGGTGGTGGGCTCGATCGCGCCATGGAACTTCCCGTTCGTCATGGCCGTCTGGAAGATCGGCCCGGCGGTGGCCGCCGGCAACGCCGTGGTGATCAAGCCGGCGCCGCAGACGCCGCGCACGACTCTGCGGCTGGCCGAGCTGTTCGCCAAGGCGGGCGCGCCCGACGGGCTCGTGCAGGTGGTCACCGGGGACGCGGAGGTCGGCCAGGCGCTGGTCACCGACCCGGGCGTGGACATGGTCAGCGTCACCGGCTCCACGGAGACGGGCCGGGCGGTGATGACCGGGGCCGCGGCCACGCTCAAGCGGGTGCACCTCGAGCTCGGTGGCAAGGCGCCCGCCCTGGTCTTCGAGGACGCCGACCTGGCGGAGATGGCCCACGGCGTGGCCATGGGGGCGACGTACAACACCGGGCAGGACTGCACGGCCGCCACCCGCGTGTACGTCGCCCGCGAGGTGTACGCGGACGCGGTGGAGGCACTGCGGGCAACTCTTGCCAAAATCACCGTCGGTGACCCCTGGGACCCGGCCACGGACATCGGCCCGCTGATCTCCGCCGAGCATCGGGAGCGGGTGCACGGGTTCGTCTCCAGGGCCGCCGGGCGCGTGCTGCACGGCGGCGCCCCGATCGGGGGCTCCGGCTTTTTTTACCCGCCCACCCTCGTGGCCGACGTCGCTCAGGACAGCGAGATCGTGCAAGGGGAGCTTTTCGGACCGGTGCTCGTGGCGCTACCGTTCGACGGCGAGGACGAGGCCGTCAGGCTGGCCAACGACACCCGGTACGGACTGGCCTCGTCTGTGTGGTCGCGTGACGTCGCCAGGGCCATGCGTGTTTCGCATCGGCTCGATGTGGGCGTGACCTGGGTGAACGACCATCTGCCCATCGCCAGCGAGGCCCCGCACGGTGGGGTGAAGGGCAGCGGGTTCGGCAAGGACATGAGCCAGGAGGCGGTGCAGGAGTACTCGGTGACGCGGCACCTGATGGTGAAGCACGCGGCGCCGGCCGAGCGTGATTCGTTCCGGCCCGCCTAAAACGTGTACGGCGCTATGTTGCCCAAAGTGACCCTTTGGGCACGTGTGATGGGATATGTTCTGTTCGCCGATCTGGTACGGGTTGTGTTCCAATTACCCGGCTGGACAGAATCCCATGCGCCACACGCGTGTCTGATTTTTCGAGCACGTACCGGCGAGAGGTAGCGAGAGTCAGTGAGGACGAAAGACCCCAGGCACACGAGGTCAGGGGAGTACACAGGCGGACGTTTCCGGCTGGGGAACTGGCGTGTGCGCTCGAGGTTGGTCGCGCTGATCCTCATCCCCACCGTTGTGGGCGTACTGCTCGCCGGTGTGCAGCTGGCCAACGCCATCGGCACGAGCGCCGATTACCGCCGGCTCACCCAGGTCGCCGAGCTGGTGCAGCGCATCGGAGCGCTCAACCACGAGCTCGGCAAGGAACGCACGCTCACCGCGTGGTACGTCGCCGACCGCAGCAGAGGCCAGCGCCTCGTCCAGCTCAAGACGCAGCGGCAGGCCACTGACGCGGCCAAGAAGCAGGTGCTCAGCGCGGCCACGTCCATCGACGCCACCCACTCGTCCCGCGTCCGCGAGGGCGTGGTGAACATGCGCCGCTGGCTCGACGGCCTCGACAGCCTGCGTGAGTCCATGGTCTCGAACGTGCCGCCGCGCGCCGCCGTCAGCACGTACACCACGATGATCGGCACCTTCTCCGCGATCCAGGGCGACCTGGGTGACGGTGTCAGCGACGACACCCTCCAGCGTGAGGTGGCCGCGCTCGGCTCGCTCCAGCGGGTCAAGGAGGAGATCTCGCGCCAGCAGATCATCCTGATCGTGGCGCTCGTCGAGCGTCAGCTCGACAGCGACGACCTGTCGGACTTCCTGGGCTCCTGGAACAAGCAGCAGGCCGAACTGTCCAACTTCGAGCAGGAGGCGGACCCCAAGGACCTGAAGACGTACCAGCAGCTCGTCCGGGGCTCCGACATCGACCTCGCCGACGCCATGCGCCAGCGCGCGCTCGCCCAGGTGCGTGAGTACAACCGCATCAAGGACCTCGACGTCACCACCCACCGTGACCTGAGCAACTGGTACGACAGCACGACCCTGGCCGGCAACGCCATGCGCAAGGTCGAGGACGGCCTGGCCACCAAGATCGTGGCCAGGACCCGGGACCTGAGCGACACCGAGCAGCGCAACGCGATCATCTCCGGTGCGATGATCCTCGTCCTGCTGCTCCTCGTCCTGATCTTCACCACCCGCGTGGCCGGTTCGCTGGTCCGCCCGCTGCGCCGCCTGCGTGCCGAGGCGCTCCAGGTCGCTACGACCCGGCTGCCCGAGACCGTCCGTGTGTTGCGTGAGTCCGGCGACGGCGCGCACGTGCCCGAGGTGCCGTCGGTCGGCGTCAACACCCGCGACGAGATCGGTGAAGTGGCGCGGGCGTTCGACGAGGTCCACCGCGAGGCGATCCGGCTGGCCGGCGACGAGGCCAAGCTGCGCACGAACGTCAACTCGATGTTCGTCAACCTCTCCCGCCGCAGCCAGACGCTGGTCGAGCGGCAGCTGCAGCTCATCGAGGGCCTGGAGCAGGGCGAGGAGGACGAGCAGCGGCTCGCGAACCTGTTCAGGCTCGACCACCTGGCCACCCGCATGCGCCGCAACAGCGAGAACCTCCTGGTCCTCGCCGGCCAGGAGGCGGCTCGCAAGTGGAGCGAGCCGGTGCCGCTGGTCGACATCGCCCGCGCCTCGCTGTCCGAGGTCGAGAACTACGAGCGGGTCCAGATCCAGATCCCGTCCGGCACGCTGATCGTCGGCCCGGCCGTCACCGACGCCGTCCACCTGCTCGCGGAGCTGATCGAGAACGCGATCTCCTTCTCTCCCCGCGAGAGCAAGGTCACGGTCACCAGCACGCCCGCCGAGGGCGGCGTGCTCGTGTCGATCAACGACCTGGGCATCGGGATGAGCCCCGAGGAGCTGTCGGAGGCCAACTGGCGCCTGGCGAACCCGCCCGTCGTGGACGTGGCGGTGTCGCGGCGCATGGGCCTGTTCGTGGTCGGCCGGCTGGCCCTGCGGCACGGCGTCCGCGTGCAGCTCAGCCAGCGGGAGACCGGCGGGTTGAGCGCGCTGGTCATGCTGCCCGACATGCTGATCAGCAGCGGGGTCGGCGTGCCGCAGCAGGGCGGGCAGTACGAGGCCTTCACGACGTTCGACCCGAGCATGTTCGGGGAGCCGTCGCAGAACGGGTCCGGGTCCTACCCGTCCGGTCGCGGCGCCGACGGGCCCGAGCAGGTGGTGGACACGCAGTGGCCGGGGTCGCTGCCGGCGCCTGGAAGCGGGAGCTGGGGCGCGTTCGGCGAGCAGTCCGCCGCGTTCAACGAGCGGCCGGCCGGGGATCGCCCGTTCGAGCAGCCCTACGGTGAGCAGCCTTCCTTCGGCGAGCAGCCCGCTTTCGGCGAGCAGCCGTCTTTCGGTGAGCAACCTGCTTTCGGTGAGCGGCAGTCGCCTTTCGCCGAGCAGCCGCAGGGAGCGCAGGCGGCGGAGGACGGCGACCAGCCGCGCTGGCCGTCGTTCGCCGACGAGACGCCGCCGCCGCCCCAGCAGTCGTTCGGGGAGCCCCGCTGGCCGTCCTTCGCCGACGAGACGCCGCCGCCCGCGCAGCAGTCGTTCGCGGAGAACCGGTGGCCGTCCTTCGCGGAGCAGCCGCCGCCCATGCAGGACGACGAGCCCCGCTGGCCGTCGTTCGCCACCGAGCCGCCGCAGCAGTCGCAGGATGAGTCGCGGTGGTCGTCGTTCGCCGACCCGCTGCCGCGCAGGTCGCTGTTCGATGCGGAGGAGCGGCCGCGGGCGCAATACGGTGACGAGTACCGCTCGCCGTTCGCGGAGGAGCCCAAGCCTGCCGACCAGTTCGAGCAGAACGGGCGCTCGGACTTCGACAGGTTCGGCCCCGGCGCCTACTCCTCGCAGGACATGACCGGGCCGCTCCCCGTGGTGCGCAACTCGCCCATGGAGGACCAGGGCGACGAGTTCCTGCCGATCTTCTCGTCGGTCGGGTCCGACTGGTTCCGCCGGCCCGATCCCGAGGTGCTGCGCCCGCGTACCGAGCCTGCGGCTCCCGTTTACGAGGAGGAGCAGCCCGAGATCACGGCCGTGCACCCGGTCGTGCCCACGGAGGCGCCCTCTCCCGCGTCGTCTGGCGGGCTGCCTCGGCGCACGCCTGGTGCTTCCGGGGCGGGCGCGACGTGGTCCTCGCCCGCGGACTCCGGCTTCCAGGCCGCGCAGGCCGCCGCGCAGCCCGCACAGGGCGGCACCACACCCTCGGGCCTGCCCCGTCGCGTCCCCAAGGCCAACTTGGTGCCCGGTACGGCCAGCCTCGCCGAGCCCCAGGCTGAGTCGCCGGCGCCGCAGATCTCGCCTGAGCGGCTGCGCAGCCGGCTCTCCAGCTTCCAGCAGGGTGTCCGGCAAGGCCGAGCGTTCACCCGCGGAGAAGAGAATGAGGAGGACAAATGAGAGAAATGAGCCAGGGAGCGCGCGGCATAAGCTGGTTGATCACAGACTTCGTGAACAACGTGCCGGGTGTCGCGCACACGGTCGTGGTCTCGTCCGACGGCTTGCCGCTGGCCTTCTCCGAGGGTTTTCCCAAGGACCGGGCCGACCAGCTCGCCGCGGTGGCCTCGGGTGTGATCAGCCTGACCCAGGGAGCCGCGCGGGTTTTCGAGGGCGGTATGGTGACGCAGACCGTTATCGAAATGCAGCGTGGGCTTTTGATGATCATGTCCATCAGCGATGGGTCCTGCTTGGCCGTCCTGGCCGCTCCCGACTGTGACATGGGGTTGGTGGCGTACCAGATGACCTTGCTGGTCGAGCGGGCCGGTCAGGTGCTGACGCCGGCCGTACGCGCCGAGCTGCAAGCGGCCCGCCCCCGTTAGCGGGGCGGTGACAGGAGATCATGGTGTCAGGTCAGGGTTGGGCTGGTGATAGCACTCCGCCGCATCCGGCGGCTCCCCGTCCGCAGAAGCCGAGCTCCTTGGTACGGCCCTATGCCGTGACCGGGGGGCGCACCGCGCCGCGGATGAAGTTCGCCATGGAGGCATTGGTGTCCTCCGTGACGTCGGAATACCAAGACATTTCCCTACTAAGTCCGGAGTATCAGGCGATCATCCAGCTGACCCGGAACGTCCGGTCGGTTGCCGAGATCTCCGCCCTTTTACGCCAGCCCCTCGGGGTGGTCCGGGTGCTGATCGCCGACATGGCGTCGGAGGGCCTGATCCGCGTGCACCAGCCTGCGCTGGACGCCGGAAAGCCGGACCTCAACTTGCTCGAAAGGGTGCTCAGTGGACTTCGCAGGCTCTAGCCCCGGCCTAACCTCGACGAAGATCGTCGTGGCCGGGGGCTTCGGCGTGGGGAAGACGACATTTGTGGGTGCGGTCTCGGAGATCCTGCCGCTCACCACCGAAGCCGTCATGACGGACGCTTCGGCACACGTGGACGACGTCTCCCTCACGCCGAACAAGACCACCACGACCGTGGCCATGGACTTCGGCCGGGTCTCCCTCGACCGTGACCTGATCCTGTACCTGTTCGGCACGCCCGGACAGCACCGTTTCTGGTTCATGTGGGACGACCTGGTGCGGGGCGCCATCGGCGCGGTCGTGCTCGTGGACACGCGCCGTCTCGCCGACAGCTTCCCGGCGATCGACTATTTCGAAGAAGCGAAACTGCCGTTCGTCATCGGCATCAACGGGTGGGACGGGCAGTTCGCGCACGCGGAGGAGGAGCTCCGCGAGGCATTGTCGATCGGCGGCCACATCCCGATCGTTCGCCTGGACGCCAGGCAGCGGGAGTCGGTGAAATCCACCTTGATCACCTTGGTGGAACACGCCCTGACCCGCCACATGCACACCCCTGTGTAGATTTCTCCCCCTGGCGGCCCCCACGTGCGCGTGGTGGGCCGCTTTCATTTGCCGGCGAAGTTCAGAGGGTTTTGACGGTGCCGCCGTCGATGACGTGGTCGGCACCCGTGATGTTGCCGGCGACGTCCGACAGGAGGAACGCGATCAGCGCGGCCACCTCCTTGGGCTCGGTGATCCGGCCGGTGGTGATGCTGAAGGCCGCCGGGATCTGCTCGAGGAACGCGGCGTGCTCGGCCCCCGCGAGTGCGGCGACCTTGCCGCCGAAGCCGTCCGGATCCTCCCAGATGGCGGTACGGACGACGCCGGGCGAGACGGTGTTGACCCGGACGCCCTGCGGGCCGAACTCCTCGGCGAGGGACTTGCCGAGCGCGGCCAGGGCGGCCTTGGCGGCGCTGTAGGCGACGGGGCCCGCGGCGGGGAGCCTCGAGTTGATGGACGAGACGTTGACCACCGATCCGCGCCGCTCGATCAGGCTGGGCAGGGCGGCCCGGGTGACGCGGACGGCGCTGAGCAGGTTGATGTCGAAGACGGCGGCCCAGTCGGCGTCGCCGGTCTCGAGGAATCCGACGGGCTCGATGGCGTCGCCGCCGCCAACGTTGTTCACCAGCAGGTCGATGCCGCCCAGCTGTGCGAGCGCCGTGTCCATGAGGGTGGTCACGCCCTCTGCGGTGCTCAGGTCGGCCGACACCGCGACGGCTCCCGACTTCTCCAACTCGGGGGTGATGGTGCGGGCGGCGCCGACCACACGTCCCCCCTCCTCGATCAGGGTCTGCACGGTGGCCAGTCCGATGCCCCGGCTTGCACCGGTGACGACGGCCGTCTTGGAGTCGAGGTTGAGCTCCATGGTTTCTCCAGTTCTTTAACTGCAGGTACAAAATATGGACACGGCATGCCGCTTCCCATGTCCGAGACCCTAGCAATTTCTTGACCTGGAGGTCAAAATCATCACGCTTCCGGCACTTCACCACCGTGGCCGACGCCGCCGCCTACACCGTGGCGGCGGCGTCGAACCCGCTGGCCCTAGTCGCCCGACGCAGGCGCCGGGACCTCCGGCTGTGTGCCGGTCGCCAGCCACTGGGCGCGCCGCGTGATCGCGGTCGCCCAGCCGTCCGGCACCACGGCGAAGGTCCCCGCCCGCACAGCCGAGAGCGCCTGTTCGGCGATGGCCGCGGGCTCCTCGCCCTCGGCCGACATGCCGGTGCGGACCAGGGCCGGGCACAGCACTGTCACGCCGATCGGCGTGCCCGCCAGCGCGAGCGCGGCCTGCTCGGCGAGCGCGATGACGGCGTGCTTGGAGGCCGCGTACGCGCCACCGGCGGGGAACGTGACGAGCCCCGCCAGAGACGCGGTGATCAGGATGTGCGCGGGGCGCTCGGCGGCGAGCAGGCGGGGGACGAACGCCCGCAACCCGTTGACCACGCCGCCGACGTTCACCGCGAACACCCTGTCCCAATCCTCGGGGCTCACTTCCCAGGGCACGCCCAGGTCCCGGCCGACGATGCCCGCGTTCAGGCACACCAGGTCGGCGTCCGGCACGGCGGCGGCGAGGGCCTCCATCTGTGCGGCGTCGGAGACGTCGGTCCGGACGGCGTCGGCTCCCAACTCGGCCGCGGCGCCGGCGAGCGCCGCTTCCTCGATGTCGGCGAGTACGACCCGCGCCCCGGTCGAGCGGAGGCGGGCGGCAAGGGCTCTGCCGATCCCGCCGGCGGCGCCGGTGACGACGGCGCTGGAGATGTTCATCTGCTTTCCTTGCTGGTTGTCGGTGGTCATACCGGCCTAGAAGTCCACGGTGGGGTCGGCCGTCGCGGTGGGCGTGCACACGACCGCATCGAAGGCCTGCTGAAGCGGCGTGTCCACGGTGGCGCCCTGCGAACGGATGCGATCAACGAAATGGGCGCCCTCGCCGACGCCCACGACCCGGGCGCCTTCGATGACGCCGCGCGGCGGCTCGAGATCGTCCAGGACGGGGTCGCCGGGGTCGAGGGTGTTCAGGACAGAGGTGTGCTCCGACGGGAAACCGGAAGCCATGGTGATGCACTCGTTTCTCTGATGGTGCCGATCGACGGTCGACGCGGTGAGAAACGCAGTGCGGAGCGCGGGATGCCGCCGGGCTCAGACGCGGCCGGGCCGCCGCCGGAGCCGACGCGCCCCAGCGCCACTGCGCCTTCTCACGAGCGCGTGATCAGAGAAACAAGCCTGCAGTCGCCATGAGGGGGATCTTATCCAAGTCGGGGTCGTGCTGTCGTTCCGGCCCTCCTGGGAGGGCCGGCGCAGGTCAGAGCATGGTCAGCCGGATGTTCGAGCCGCCGTGGCCGAGCCTCAGCGACACCTGGCCCGCCGGGGCGTCGGAGTCGATCTCCGGGTAGTCGTCGCTGGAAACCGTGACGCGGAGGCTGTGTCCGGCCGCGACGCGGTAGTGCGTGGGCCAGGTGCGGATGTCCAGGTCGTACGTCTTGCCCGGGCGTACCGGGACGGCGCGGTCGTGGCCGAAGCGGTGGCTCGCCTTCAGCCAGCCCTGGGTGATGCGGGTCGCCGTGCCGTCGGGGGCGACGTCCTGCACCACGACCGCGACGTTGCCGTTGGCCGCGGTGAACGAGGCCCGGACCTTGGCCTGGACCTCACCGGCGAGGACGAGATCGCGCGGGAACGGCCCCGTCGCGAACTCCAGCCGCTGGCCCGGCCCGCCCGCGGCCGGCTCGGTGTTGACCTCGAACGTACGGGTTCCCGCGATGCCCGGGCGGGAGGCCAGAGTGCCGTCGGCGGCGAGGGCGAGCTCCAGCTGCCGCGTCCCGGCGGGCGGCCAGCCGGCGAACTGCCGCCAGCCCGTACCCGGCACCTCATAGGAGGTCACCTTGGCCGCGGGCAGCGGAGCGCCGGGCCGGCGGGCCAGCCAGCGGTCCCACCAGGCGAAGTAGGCGCCGTTGCCGATGTCGGCGGGCTGCCCGGCCGGCCAGCCGTGCACCCATGGGCCGGACACCAGCCAGACGTTGCGCTCGCGCGCCTGGAAGTTCTCGACCATGCCCTGGCGGTACCGGTCGTACCAGCCGGCGATCTCCAGGACGGGGACGTCGAGGTTCTGCCAGCGGGACTTGACGCTGCGCCCGCGCCAGAAGTCGTCATAGAGCGGGTGCTGGGCGTAGGTCACGAGAGTGTCGGGCTCCCCTTCCCCCGATGAGCTGGCCCGTTACGCCCGGCTGATCGAGGCCGTGGAGGCGGCCCAGGCGGGCGGGGCGGGGGCGGTGACGTTCGAGGGCGAGATGGTGGACGAGGCCATGGCCGCCACGGCCCGTGCACTCTTGGTCCGTCACGGCCGATAAACCGGTTGCGCGCGCCGCGAGGATGGACGGCATGGAAAGAAACCTGATCAGCACCATCGCACATCGTGACCATCCGATCGCCGCGCCCGTCTCGGCTGGCAACCTCGACCGCCTGCTGCGCCGGGCGGCCCTGCCGGAGGGGGCACGCATCCTCGACCTCGGGTGTGGCGAGGGCGAATGGTCGCTTCGTGCGCTGGAGCTCGTCCCGTCGGCGGTCGCGGACGGGGTGGACATCTCGCCGACGGCCCTGTCGGCAGCGGAACAGTCGGCGGCCTCGCGCGGCCTGTCCGGCCGGCTGTCGCTGCATCAGGAGCCCGCCGCCGAGTTCTCCGCCTCGGAGCCGTACGACCTGGTGCTCTGCGTGGGCTCGACCCACGCCTTCCAGGGGTTGAAGGGCACGATGGACACGGTCTCGAGGTTCGTCAGGCCCGGCGGGCTGGCGCTGGTCGGGGAGGGGTTCTGGGAGCGGACTCCGGCTCCGGAGGTCGTGGAGGCGATCGGCGAGTACCCCGACCTGGCGGGTACGGTGGCCGCCGCCGAGTCCGAAGGCTGGCTGACCGTCTACGCCCACGTGAGCACCTTGACCGAGTGGGACGAGTACGAATGGTCGTGGACCGGCACGCTGACCCGATGGGCCGCCGCCAACCCAGGCCCGGACGGGGAGCAGGCCCTCGCCGCCGCGCGTGAGCACCGCGAGATGTGGCTCAACGGCTACCGAGGTGCGCTCGGCTTCGTCACCCTCCTGCTGCAGCGCACGTGAGCGAGCGGCCGGGTCTTCCGAATGGGCTGGGCATTCCGAGCAGGCCGGGCCTTTGAGCAGGCCCGGCCGCCGGAACACGCGTCAGGAAGTGCCGTTGATCAGAGCCATCGCCAGCGCGGGATCGAACGTCCCGGCCGGCTCGTCGGAGATGCCGCACGGGCCGTCGGAGTCCCCGGGCACCTTGACCCAGAAGACGTACTCGGCGCCGCTCAACTGCCTGACCGGGGGGGTGCCGAGCTTACGATCCGGCGGGTTGCACCAGTTGTCCTCAGGCGTGTCGTCCGAGTAGGGGCCGTTGCCGTTGCGACTGGTGTCGATCACGTACTTCTTGGCTCCCACCGTCCCCGACAGATAGCCGTTGACCGCGACGGCGTACGCCTCGGAGTCGCCGGTGGTGATGTAGTTCGACACGTTCATGGAGAAGCCGCGGGTGTTGGCGATGCCCGACTTGACCAGCAGGGGCGCCATGGCGTCGGCCGCGATCCAGGTGGCGTTGCCCGCGTCCAGGTAGACCCACGCGTTGGGCGCCTGGGCCTTCAGCACCTGGGTGGCGTCCAGCAGCATCCGGTACTGGTCCTCGGGATCCTTGCCGATCTTCGTCACGCACCCTGCGGCGGCCACCCCGTCGGGCTCGAGCACGACGATCGCGTGCCTGGTACCGATCGCCTTGGCGAAGTCGGTGATCCAGCTGTGGTAGCCGGTGGCGTCGCCCGCGCCGCCGCCCGAGTGCAAGGCGCACGCGTCCCGGTTGGGGATGTTGTACGCCACCAGCATCGGCAGCTTGTCCTGAGCCTGCGCGGCGCCGACATAGCTGTCCACGGCCTGCGTGATGTCGCCGAACCAGTTCCCGAACCACTCGAAGATCGGCTTGTTCGCGATGTTCGCCTGGATGGCCTGCGCCTCAGTGGTGCCCTGGTTGGCGGCGGCCCACTTGGCCGGGTTCGACTGGCTGGACACGTACAGGGCGGTCGGCCGCGTCGTCTGCGTCTCCAGCAGCGACACGTTGTCGAACCGGACCACGGGAGTGCCGCCGGACCCGCCGAGCTGGAACGTCACCTCGGCGGCCGTGCTGGAGGCGGTCGCGGCCGTGAACGGGATGCTGTAGCGCTTGCTCGCAGTGGTCAGCTGTACGTCCGTGGCCAGCGACTGGTTGCTGCTGGGCGTGGCCGTGTACTGCACCGTCGCGCGGGCCTTGAAGGCGACGGTGGAGTAGGCGTCGAAGGAGAGCGTGTAGCTCTTGCCCGGGTTCAGCGCCGCAGTGGTGGGCGAGGCCACCATGGCATCCCAGGGGTTGGTGACGACGGCCTTCACGTCCACCCGCAGACGACCGGACTCGGCTGCGACCGTGGTCTGGCCGATCGCGGCCCAGGGGGAGGTGGAGCTGTTGAAGGTGCCGTTCCCGATGAGCTGGGTGGCCGCTGAGGCGGGCTGAGGAACGAGGAGGAGGGCTGCCAGGACGGCGGCTAAGGCTGTGGCCTTGCCTGCGATTAATCGCACGTGATCACCTTTCGGCGGGAGTCGCCGTTGATCATTACTGACCCACCTGACAAGGTCAAGAGATCTCGGGTGAACGTATGCCGAGCCGCCAGGCCTCGGCCCCGGCTAAGAGAGAGGCTTGGCCGGTCACGACGCGTCGTAGCGCAGGCGGGAGGCGGCCACGTACGCGCGATGCTCCTCGGCCCATGCGATGAGCCCGGAGACCTGGGCAGAGAGCGTCTGACCGACCGGGGTCAGGGCGTAGTCCACCCGGGGCGGCGACGTGGGGGTGACGGTGCGCTCCACCAGGCCGTCGCGCTCCAGGCTGCGCAGGGTGAGAGTGAGCATCCGCTGGGATATGCCCTCGATGGCGCGCTGCAGTTCGGAGTAGCGCTTGGGCCCGTCGCCGAGCAGGCTCATCACCAGCACGCTCCACTTGTCCCCGACGCGGTCGAGAATGTGGCGCAGCTGGCAGGTCGGGTGGTTCTCGCCGATCGTTTCGCGCACATCGGTGTGCCTTGCGCGGGTCAAAGTGCCTTCTTCCGCCATGGCGGCATTCTGGACCAGACTCGATGCGCGCACAAGAAGTAACCAGCGCACAGAAAGTGCTGTTGCAATGAGCATCGACTTGACCGATCCCCCACCCGATCAGCCGGCGCCCTGAGTGGCCGGACACGATCGTGATGCTTAATGCCCCCGCGACGAAGCCGAGCCGGCCGTCGCCCGCGCCGTCCTGCGCGCCTCCTGGCTGCAGGCCACGGCATCTTCCACGGAAACGGAGTAATTCATTATGCGTGCCATGGCTTTCACCGACTTCGGCGCCGGCCTGGAGGCCGCCGACCTGCCCGTGCCGGAGCCCGGTCCTGGCGAGGTGCTGGTCCGGGTGCTGGCGTCCTCGGTCAACGGCTTCGACCTGGGAGTGCTGGGCGGCTATCTCAAGGGCGTGTACGACTACGAGTTCCCGGTCGTGCTCGGCAAGGACTTCGCCGGCACGGTGGCGGCCGTCGGTGAGGGCGTGACCGGCCTGACGCCAGGTGATGACGTGTTCGGCGTGGTCATGCGCCCGACGCTGGGCCAGGGCGGCTTCGCCGAGTACGTGGTCGTGAGCGAGCAGTACGGCCTGGCCAAGATCCCCGCCGGGCTCGGCCACACCCGCGCGGGCGTGCTGGGGCTGGCCGGGACCGCCGCGCTCAACGCCGTCGACGCCGTCGCCCC